>CAZBZH010000001.1:0-2607 GCA_964496265.1 uncultured Acidobacteriota bacterium
CGATGCGGGCCCCCTGGGCCAGCCCGGCGCCAATCCGGCCGGCGACGGCCCGGCCCTGCCCGCCGCGATGATCGGAACGGCGATGCGGGCGCAGCGCATCGTCGACTCCCTGCGGGCCCAGATCGCCGCGACCGAGGGAGCGCGCCAACGCCAGGGCCGAGGTGCTACCGCCGATGTTGGCCTGGGAGGCAACCGCCGAGAGTTCCGGATCCAGCCGCAGCAAACGCCCGCCGCCGAAGACCAGCAGACCGTGCACCGTCAGGATCACCGTGACGAACAGCATCAGACGCAGCGCCAGCGGACCGATCTGCGCCAGGGCGTGAAGGTCGCAGAGCGCGCCGATCACCGCCAGGAACAACATCACCGTCAACCAGCCGGCCAACCGGGAGCCGCGCAGCGCCTGCACGGCGGGTAGCTGCGCCAGCCCCAGGGCCAGGGTCGTCAGGATCAGCACGCTGGGGGCGCCGGTCCACGCAGCGAGCTGGTCGGAAAACCAGACACCCGCGGAACCGATCGCCAGCAGCAGCGCGATATCGAACGGGCCGACGGTCTCGGTGTCCATCTCCGGCGAGACGTCGCCCTGCTCCGCGGCCACGGCCGGCGTCGAAGTCTTCTCCGGGGACCCTGCGGTGCGCCGGCCCAGCAGCCGGGGCAAGGCCACCGTCACCGCCATCCAGACCGCCGTGGCGGCGCTGTCCACGGCGGCCGCACCGGCGTAGAGCCCCGCCTCCTTGACCACGTCATACTCGAGGGCGACCGCGTTGTAGTTGATGCTGCCGCCGATGTAGGTCCCGGTGAACATGCCGCCTAGCGCCCAGTGCAGCTCGCCGAAAGCATCCGCGCCGCCGACCACCGCCATGCCGGCAAGCACGCCCCCCACCGTTCCGGCCGCGCCGAGGAAGAACATCCCCAGCATCGGCACGCCGGCCCGCAGGATGCCGCGCAGGTTGACCTGCAGCAGCAACAGGAAGATCGCCAGCGGAGCGACGTGGGCGAACACCACCCCGTAGATCGCGACATCCGCCGAGTAGGTCGGGATCAGGCCGAGGTTGGCGGTGACCGCCGTGAGCAGGATCACCAGCAGCGCCGAACCCAGGTGCCGCAACCAGGTATGGCGGGCCAGCCACTCGCTGATCGCGATATTCAATCCCAGAACCGCGAGAATGAGCATGAGCGGATTAGACCATGGGCCGTCCCCGCCGGGATAGACTTGCGAGGAAACCGGACCCCAGCTCTCGGAGGTATCGTTGAGCCCAGGCCAACCGCAGATCGAGCTTCGCTATCGCCCGGCCAGCCGTGATGAGCTACCGGCGCTGGTCGCCCTGTTGATTGCCGACGCCCTCGGCCAGGGGCGCGAACGACTGGCCGATCCGCTCCCCGCGAGCTACTACGCGGCATTCGATGCCATCGACGCCGACTCCAATCAGGAGCTGGTGGTGGCGGAGCACGCCGAGCAGGTCGTCGGGCTGATGCAGATCAGCTACATCCCGGGGCTGACCTACGAGGGCGGCTGGCGGGCCCAGATCGAAGGAGTGCGGGTCGCCGAGAGCATGCGCGGCAAGGGGGTCGGTCAACAGTTCTTCGCCTGGGCGATCGAACGAGCGCGGGGGCGGGGCTGCCGCCTGGTGCAGCTCACCTCGGACAAGCGCCGGCCCGACGCCCTGCGCTTCTACGAATCGCTGGGATTCGTCGCGTCCCACGAAGGATTCAAGCTGCATCTCGACTGATCTGCCGGAGGACTCATGCTGCCGAGCTTCGCTCCCGTATCGAGTTGGAAGGAAGGCGCGGAGCTAATCGGCTTCGCTCCGCGGCAACCCAGGGACACGCTGGGCATTCCCCTCGACTCGATGCACGTCTTCGTGCGGGACCACAAGCAGAGGGAGGTTCCCGTCGGTGAGCGCTCCCTCGAGGTCTACTACCGCCGTGATCCAACGGGCCCGGGGTTCGTTCTCTCACAATCCAGGCCCGGAGTGCAGGAGGCACGGAAGCGCGCGAACGAGCGGTCCTACGGCCAGGATGGCCGTTCCGCCGAGGTCGCGGGCAAGCCGGCCCGGCTGTTTCCGTTGGGTCCCCCGGTTCCCGACGAAGATATCGACGGGCGGGCCCCGGCGGTGATCGTCTGGCAGGACGAGGACCGGCTGATACTGATCGCCAGTTCCTCGCTGGAAGCCGGACAGCTGCAGCGGGTGGCCGACTCCCTCTACGTCTAGCCGCGATACCCCCTCGATACAATTCGACGTATAACATGCGCGAATCGCAATTTTGGCCGCCCGACACGGGCGACCGGGGGGTTCTCGCCGATGTTTCAGGGACTACGTCGAATCGCGCTCGTCGCACTCTGTCTGACCGCGGCTACCGCGGCCCAGGCCGGTGCCGAGCTACAGCTCAAGGCCGGATCCTTCGATCCCACACGGCAGCTTCCCACGGTTGCCCCGGAACTGCGCCTGAGCGATAGCGAGCGCTCCTCGAGCAGCGTGCGCATCCTGCAGTTCGACCGGATCCCCGACGATGCGATTCGAGCGGCGGTCGAGAGCCGGGGCGGCCGGGTGCTCGAGTACCTGCCCGACAACGCGCTGCTGGTGCGCCTCCCGTCGGGAGCCGCGAGTC
>CAZBZH010000001.1:2625-19088 GCA_964496265.1 uncultured Acidobacteriota bacterium
GAGCCGCGAGGCGCGTCTCCGATCTGGATTCCTTGCGCTGGAACGGCGTGCTCGAACCCGCCTGGAAGCTCTCGGACCGACTGAACCTCGACCCGGCGACCAACGCGGGCAATGCGGAGACGCCGACCCGCGTGATCGTCGATCTCTGGCGCGACGTCGACGCCGCCGCGATCCGGCCGGCGATGGAGTCGGTCGGCCTCGAGGTGATCAACGTCTGGACCAACCACGGACTGCGTCGCGCGGTGGTCGAGGGGAACCCGGCTCAACTACGCGCCGCCGCCCGGCTCGCCGACGTCGGCTGGATCGAACCGGTGCCCCAGCTGACCATGCGCAACGCCACCACCAGCTGGGTCATGCAAAGCTTCCAGACCAACTTCCGTCCGATCTGGGATCAGGGTCTCCACGGCGAGGGTCAGATCCTGGGCAACATCGACGGCCGCCTCGACATGGACTCCTGTTACTTCGACGACAACGGCACCGCTCCGGGCCCGCTGCACCGCAAGGTGATCGCCTACCGTTCGAGCAACGGCATCGGCAGCGACAGCCACGGGACCCACACGGTCGGCACCATGGCCGGCGACAGCGGCGTGCCCGGTGAGTTCGATGCCGAGGACGGAAACGCCTACGCGGCCAAGATCAGCTTCGGCAACGTCAACGACGTGACCGGCTTCGGCGGCGCTCCCTCGAACCTGCTGCAGTACCTGAACGACGCTCACGCCGACGGCGCCCGGGTCCACGGCAACTCCTGGGGAGATGACGGCACCACCAACTACACCGGCTGGAGCCATGACATCGACGAGTTCTCCTGGAACAACGAGGACAGCCTGGTGGTCTTCGCCGTGACCAACGGCGGCTCGTTGCGCACGCCGGAGAACGCCAAGAACGTGTTGGCGGTCGGCGCCACCCAGCGGGGCAGCGCCGCCAACAGCCACTGCAGCGGCGGCGACGGCCCGACCAGCGACGGCCGGCGCAAGCCCGAGATCTACACCCCCGGCTGCAGCACCCAGTCGGCTGCTTCGGGAGACGCCTGCGGTGTACGCGGCCTGACCGGCACCAGCATGGCCTGCCCCGCCATCAGTGCCGCCGGCGCTCTGGTGCGCCAGTACTTTGCCGAGGGTTGGTACCCGACGGGACAAAAATTTGCGACCGACGCCCGCAACCCCAGCGGCGCCATGGTCAAGGCCGTGCTGATCAACGGCGCCGTGGACATGACCGGCGTCTCGGGCTACCCGAGCAATCGTGAGGGCTGGGGCCGGCTGGTGCTCGACCGGGCGCTCTACTTCGACGGCGACAGCCGCGACCTGGTCTGGCTCGACGACATTCGCCGCGCCGAAGGGCTCAGCACCGGGCAGAGCGTGTCCTACGACCTGGACGTGACCGGCACGTCCGAGGATCTGCGCATCACCCTGAACTTCACCGAGCCCCCGGCGGCACTGCAAGCCGCCACCGCCACGATCAACAACCTGAACCTGGTGGCCCAGGCGCCCGACGGCACGACCTACCTGGGCAACGTCATGTCCGGCGGCCAGTCGGTTTCCGGCGGCACCGCCGACGGCATCAACAACCTGGAACAGATCATCCTCAACGCGCCCCAGACCGGCGTCTGGACGATTACCGTCGAGGCGGACGCGGTAGCCGTGGGCCCCCAGGGCTTCGCCCTGGTCGCCAGCGGCGAGCTGGGCAGCTTCAGCAGCGGACCGCGGCTGCGCAAGGTGGCAGACCGCTCGATCGACCCGCTGGGGAACGCCGACGACGGCCTCGACCCGGGCGAGACCCTGCAGCTCGCCATCTCCCAGAAGAACTTCGGCATGGTCGACGGTACCGGGGTGCAGGGCACCCTGAAGGCGGTCGATCCGAATCTGGTGCGCATCACCCGCGCCCAGGCTGTCTGGCCCGACGTGCTCGCCGGCGGCACCGCCGAGAGCAACGCGCCCCACTTCGAGATGATCGTCTCCCCCGACGTAGAGTGCGGCTCCAGCCTCGCCTTCGAACTGGAGACCACCACCGCCGAGGCGGGCTCTGAGACCCAGGGCTTCACCATCGAGATCCCGCCGGTGGATCAGGCCTTCATCCAGGAGTCCGGTGCCGAGATCCCGGCGCTGACGCCGGATCCGGTGACCTCGGTACTCTCGGTCAGCGCCGAGGCGACCATCGCCGAACTCGACGTGTCGGTGGCGATCGCCCACTGGCGGGGTAGCGAGCTGATCGTCGAGCTGAC
The DNA here is from genome assembly GCA_964496265.1 of uncultured Acidobacteriota bacterium. Classification (GTDB taxonomy): domain Bacteria; phylum Acidobacteriota; class Polarisedimenticolia; order Polarisedimenticolales; family Polarisedimenticolaceae; genus Mor1. The sequence goes on from CAZBZH010000001.1 coordinate 4,844, forward strand.
CTCCCCGGCAGGCACCACCGTGCGGCTGCACAACCAGACCCCCGGCACGGCCAACGGCCTGGAGGCGCGCTACGACCTGGACCGCCAAGCCGACGGCCCCGGCACCATGGCGGACTTCATCGGCGAGGAACTCAACGGCGACTGGACCCTGTCCGTCACCGACGCCGTCCTGGGCCAGGGCACCTCGGGCAGCCTCAACCGCTGGGAACTCCATGTCGAGACCGTCGACGGCTTCGGCTGCGATCCGTTCAGCTGCGGCGACCCGGTCCCCGGCGGAGTGGACGATGCGTCCTTCCGCGTCAGCGCCACCGGCAGCGATCTGGAGTTCTCCTGGAACCCGGTCAGCGGTGCCGGCGGCTACCACGTGCTGGAGCAGGATGCGCCCCAGTTGGACGATCCGCTGTTCACCGGCGGCACCGAGGGGGCGACGACCCTCTCGATCCCCGGCGGCCGCAGCGGCGCGGGCGTCACGTACTACATCGTGCGGGCGACCAACAGCTGCGGCTGGGAAGGGCCCTAGGGCGCCAGGGGCGGGCTCCGCCGTTGCGGAGCCGCGACGATCATCACCGCCGCCCGGAGATACCAGGCGGCGGTGAGATCCATTGCCGGGGCACGCCGGATCACAGCGTGAGGTACCAGAACTCCGGTCCCTCCCTGCGCCAGCTCCGACGCCGCCGCAGACCCCGCTTCGTGCGTTCCAGGAAGCGCGGCAGCCCCGCGCGACGGGTGAAGCCGAGCTTCTTCGGCAGCGCCTCGTAGAGGGAGAACGGCGGCCCCCAGTCCTCCTCGAGGCCCTTCAGGCGCGAGCCCCACAGCGACGTGTGGTAGTAGATCTCGCGGATGCCCAGACGCTCCCGCAGGAACCACACCGCCGCGCTGAGCATCGCCTCGGCCCAGAAGGCGCGGTGGTTCTTCAGCACCTCGTCGACGTAGCGGTAGAGCTCTCCGGGACGACAGCGGGTGCCCCCGAACAGGTGCTCGACTCGGCGACGCAAGACCGGCGAACGCCGGCCGTGGTACTTGCGCACCGTCTTCACGCCGTGGTCCGCCTTGCGCAGCCAGTCGTTCTGCACCTCCTCGATCAGGGCCTCCCCCTGCTCGACATCGAGATCGATGCGCGACCAGGCCAGGGTCTGGCGCCCGTTCCGATGCACCGGGTGCCCGTAGTTGCCGAACGGAGACCAGCGCCCGGGCTTGACCAGCGAGCGGAACTGCCGGTCGTGCTCGGCGCTGAAGTTCATCTGCAGCACCAGATTCCAGCCGGGCCGGGTGGTCTGCCATCCGGCATCCCGGTCCGCCTCGCCCCAGGAGTCCAGGGTCAGGCGATACCACTCGCAGGGGTCGTCCCAGACCAGATCGAGATCACCGACCCGTAAGGGCGCACCGTGAGCATCGCGCACCGCCTGCTGCAGGATCGGCTTGCGCATCAACCGCTCGGTCAACCCTCCGGCCTTCGGTCGCAGAATCTGATCCCGGGCGGCATCGCCGTAGGCCATGCTCAGCAGGAGCGGCGCGTAGCGGCCGGAGTAGTAGGGGAAGACCATCTTGTCCGCCCCACGTTCCTTGAGAATGTCGATCAACAGTTCTTTGTCCATGATCCGCCTCAACTCGAGACAGAGAGATCCACAGGCGATCGCTGGGTCGCAGGGCGACCGTGGGCCGCAGGGCGGCCCTGGATCGCTGAATGCGCGCACAAGGGCGCGATCGATGAACGTCATCGATCAGGCGTGGCTATGAAATCGGGAGTTGGCGCAGGACGCCGGCGGATCAACCGTGTTCGGGTAGAGCTCCGAATTCACGGATGGCGGCGAGCGACGCGCACCCGCACGAATCCGCCGGCATCACGTGCGCCGCGGTAAATCGTTTTGGGTGTAGGTGCATCATGGGCTCCGCCTCGAAATTTGATTGGCGCAGTTGTAGCAGATCACGGCGGCTCGGGCCAGAACCGTGCCCGTAGCGTTTCGCGACTCGACTGCCGCTCGGGCCTAGCTGAGCCAGCCTTGCGGCTCGCTCCTCGGCACCCAGAACCCCAGGATGAAGCACCACTGCTGCGCGTGCCCACTCGCACCCATCGGAGCCCAGGCAACCCCGACGTCGAAGCTACCCGACCATGGAGTCGTCTCGAGGTCCAGGCCTACCGCGAGGGCACCACGGTAGGAACGGACCTCCTCGCCCTTCTCATCGATCTCGATCACCGAGTAGTACTGCGGCGAGACGTCGGCCGGGCCTGCTCAACCCTGTTGCCTCCTAGGCCTACTCCACGCCGAACTTGAAGCTCGACTCCTCGATCGCCGTCTCGTGCACCTCGCCTGCCGGCGTTCCCGCGGCGAGTTCCACGCTCAGGGTCTCGCCGGCGATCCACTCCCGGTGGGCGGCGATGGCTTCGGCCAGTTCACCCTCGGCCTGGTAGGTGACCTTGATCCGCGCCTCGTAGGCCAGATCCATCGTCTTGCGCGCCGTCTGGATGCGGTTGACGGTCTCGCGGGCCAGACCCTCGAGGCGTAGTTCCGGCGTGATGTGGGTATCGAGCACGATCACCCGGCCGTGTTCGCCCGAGGCGGCGTAGCCTTCCTTCTCCTTCAGCCGCACCTGGATCTCGTCCTTGGTCAGGGTGAAGGGTTCGCCGTCGATCTCCAGGGGGAACTCCCCTTTCTCATCCAGCGCCTCATAGAGCGCGGCGCCGTCGGCCTGCTGCAGCGCCTTCTTGCAGAGCGGCATCTTCTTGCCCAGCTTGGGGCCCAGGGCGCGGAAGTTGGGGACGATCTCGAACTCGACGTACTTGCCCGGCTCGTCGGTGGTGACGATCTCCTTGACGTTAAGTTCCTCGCGGATGGCGTCGGTGTAGGCGTCGAGCCTCTCGTCGTGGGCCAGCACAACGATCGCCTGGGACAGCGGCTGGCGCACCTTGAGGTTGTGGCTGGAGCGCACCTGTAGCCCCAGCGCCACCAGGTCCCGCACCAACGCCATCGAGCGGCGCAGTTCCGCGTTCTGCGCCGACTCCTCGCGGATCTTCGGGTACTCGCAGAGGTGCACCGAGACCGGCGCCGACTCGTCGAAGGGCAGCACCAGCTTGCGGTGCAGGGTGTCGGCGATGAACGGGGTCAACGGCGCAAGCAGCCGCGACAGCTCGCAGAGCACCTCGTAGAGGGTCGAGAAGGCGGCGCGTTTATCGTCGCCGTCCCCTTCGGCCCAGAAACGCGGCCGGCTGCGACGCACGTACCAGTTGGAGACGCCGTCGACCAGCGCCTGCACCCGGCGCGCCGCGGTGTGGGTCTCCAGCCGTTCGAAGGCGGCGTGAACGTCCCGCACCGCCTGCTCGGTCTCGGCCAGCACCCAGCGATCCAACGTGTGCCGGGACTCCACCGCGGGCCGTTCCGCCCGGGGGTCCCAACCGTCGATCCGTGCATAGGTGGTGAAGAACGACAGCACGTTCCAGACCTTGAGCAAGAGCTCCCGCGCGGCGTCCTTGGCCACGCCGGCGCCGAAGCGGGTGCCGATACCCGGCACGTTCTGCACGAACAACGCCCAGCGCACCGCGTCGGCGCTGTGCTGTTCCAGCGCCTCCATCGGCGGCTCGTAGTTCTTGTAGCGCTTGGAGAGCTTCTTGCCCTTCTCGTCAGTGATGTGTCCCAGCACCACGCAGCTCTTGAACGGGTGCGGCGTCTCGGCCTCGGGGAACATCAGCGTCGAGATCTGCAGCATGGCGTTCCACCAGCCGCGGGTCTGATCGATCGCCTCGGTGATGAAGTTCGCCGGGAAGGCCGCCTCGAATTTTTCCTTGTTCCGGTGCGGGTAACCCCACTGGGCGAAGGGCATCGAACCGGCGTCGAACCAGCAGTCGATCACCTCGGGCACCCGGCGATAGACCCCCGGCTCGCCTTCCTTCCGCCAGGTGACCTCGTCGATCCAGGGCTTGTGCACCATCAACGCGTCGTCGAGGCTCGGATCCTCCTGCTTCGCTTTCTCGAAGTAGGCGAAGGCCTCGGCATTGCGTTCGAGGATCTCGTCGATGGAGCCGACGGTGTCCATCGCACCGGTCTCGTCGTTGATCCAGATCGGCAGCGGCGTGCCCCACCAGCGCTCACGGCTGATCGCCCAGTCGACGTTGTTGCGCAGGAAGTCCCCCATGCGGCCGTCACGGATGTGAGCCGGCTGCCAGGTGATCTCCGAGTTGTTGGCGACGACCTTGTCCTTCTCGGTGCTGGTGCGGATGAACCAGCTCTTGCGCGCGTACTGGATCAGCGGATCGCTCTCCGCCCGGGGACTGAACGGATAGTCGTGGCGATAGGTGCTGTGGTGGTAGAGCAGGCCCCGATCCTTGAGATCTCGGATCAGCGGCTTGTCCGCCTCCTTGAAGTTCATGCCGGCGACGAAATCGCAGTCGGCGGCGAAGCGGCCGTCGGGTTCGACCAGCTGCAGGAAGGCGAAGCCGTTCTCCTGGCCGAAGCGGTAGTCATCCTCACCGAAGGCGGGGGCGCAGTGCACCACACCGGTGCCGCTGTCCAGGGTGACGAAGTCGCCGGCGCCGACCTCGTAGCGCTTACCCTCGCCGGGATCGCGGAAGCTGTAGAGGGGCTCGTAGGAGCGGCCGACCAACTCGCTACCGGGGAACTCCCGCAGCACCTCGAAGTCCTCGCCCAGCACCTTGCCGGCCAACGCCTTGGCCAGGATCAGTTTCTCGCCGTTCTGCTCCGCCTCGACGTAGGTCTCCTTCGCCGCGACGGCGAGGGCGATGTTCGAGGGCAGCGTCCACGGAGTCGTGGTCCAGGCCAGCACCGAGGCGCCGCCTTCCAGACGGAAGCGCACCACTACCGCCGGGTCGTCGACCTCGCGGTAGCCCTCGCCGACCTCCCCCTGGGAAAGCGCCGTTCCCCCCTGGGGCCACCACCAGACACTCTTGTATCCCTGGTACAGCTTGCCCTGCTTGAACAGCGTCGACAGCGCCCACCAGACGCTCTCCACGTAGTAGCGGTGATAGGTCGCGTAGCCGTCGGGGTCGTACCAGAAGCCGACCCGGGCGCTCATCCGCTCCCACTCATCGATATAGCGCCAGACCGATTCGATGCAGCGGCGGGTGAACTTCTCGATCCCGAAACGCTCGACATCCTCCTTGGTCGGGATGTCGAACTCCTTCTGGACCTCGACCTCGACCGGCAGGCCGTGGGTATCCCAGCCGGCCCGGCGCGGCACGTGGTAGCCGCACATCGTGCGGTAGCGCAGCACCACGTCCTTGGCCACACGGGTCAGCACGTGTCCCCAGTGGGGAATGCCGTTGGCGGTCGGCGGTCCCTCGTAGAAGGTGAACTGCGGCTTGCCGCGGCTCTCCTCCACCGACCGCTCGAACACGCGCTCGCGCTTCCAGAATTCGAGGAGCTCGCGCTCCAGTTCGGGGAATGAAACCTGTGGTGCAACGGGATCGAACATAGGCGGGAAAATATCACTGCCTTCGGGGAACGTCGAACGGGGAAATCCCAAGCGCAGACAGGGCTTTGGCCGATCTTTGGCCGATCCGGCCCTGTCCCGCGGGAGACGTGGGCGGTTCGGCGAGGCCCCGTTGTCGGAGACGCCGGCGGTTCAGCGGGCGCCTTGTCGTCGGAAACGCCGGCGGTTCAGCGGGGCCCCCCGTCCGAGCTGCCGGGACCCAGCCATCCGAGCCACGGGGCGTCCCGCCGTCCGAGCCGCAGGGCGTCCCGCCGTCCACGACTCACGCGCTGTTAGCATGCCTGGCATGATCTACCTCAACCATGTGGGCACCAGCTGGCCCAAAGCTCCGGGAGTCGCCGAGGCGATCGAGGCCGCGGCGAGCGCCGAGCCCCCCGCCTGGGCCGGCCTGGCCGAGGAGGCGGGAAAGACCATCTCCGGCTTCTTCGGCTGCGGGCCCGGGCGCTTCCTCTGGGCCCAATCCTGCACCCAGGCCCTGGCCTTCGCCCTGGACGACTTCCCCTGGGAATCGGGGGACGTGCTGCTGACCGGATCGCTGGAGCACCACGCACTCTCCCGCTGGCCCCAGAAGCTGACCGCCCGGGGAGTGGTCCACGAGGCGATCCCCTTCGCCGACCCCCGGGGCATCGACATGGCCTGGGTCGAGGAGCGGCTGGCCCGCGGAGGAGTGCGCATGCTCGCCTTCGCCCACGGATGCAACGTCTCCGGGCATCTGCTGCCGATGACGGAACTCTGCGGAGCGGCCCGCAAACATGGCGTGACCAGCCTCGTCGACGGCGCCCAGACCGCGGGCTTCGAATCGATCGAGCTGAGCGGTGATTCGGCCGCGGGGCCGGACATGTTCACCTTCGCCGGGCACAAGGGACCGATGGGCCCGCTCGGAGTCGGAGGCCTCTACGTCCGCCCGGGAGTCGCGCTGGCCTCCCCCGAAGCGAGTTGCGAGCTCCCCGGGGGCGCCTGCCGCATCGACGCCGGCCGCATGCCCGACTACTGCGACAGCGGCTCGATGAACCTCCCGGCCTTGGCCGGCCTCGCCGCGGGCATTCGCTGGATCCAGGAGCAAGGGCTCGAGACGCTGCGAGGCAGGATCCTGGCGCACACGCGACGATTGATCGAGGGCTTCGCCGGCATTCCCGGGGTGCGCGTGATCGGTCCCGGCGGTGATGTCCCGCGCACCCCCGCGGTCTCCATCGTGTCCCGGCGGCATGCGTCCGACGAACTGGCCGGGTTGCTTGCGGACAGGCACGGCATCGTGGCCCGGGCCGGGCATCAATGCGCCCCATGGGCCCACACCGAGTTGGGCACCGAAGCGCACGGCACCCTCCGCTTCAGCGCCGGACCGTTCGTGGCGGACCAGGAGATTGACTCGGCGGTGGAGGCACTGCGAGAGGTGCTGGGGTAGGCGGCTGGGGGTAGGCGGGTGCGGCTTCTTGCTGTTCCCTACTGTTCTCTGGGCCGTCCGTTCGCCGGTACCCGTTGTACGCCGCCGCCTGACGCTGCCGCCTGACGCTGCCGCCTGACGCTGCCGCCTGACGCCGCCGCCTGACGCTGCCGCCTGACGCTGCCGCCTGACGCTGCCAACTGACGCTGCCAACTGACGCCACCGCCTGACGCCGCAATCCGTTACCGCAACTCGTCACCGCAACCCGGCACGGCCTTCGGCGCGGGAGCGGTCAGCCATTGGGTCCGCGTACATCGGGTTATCGATCCGAAACGCCGAAGCGACTCCGATGTGCAGCCATGAAGCCACCTTTCGCGTAACATTCGCCCATGACACCGACGCACACACAACCTGCACCGGGTAAGGCATCGCCGCAGACCGCACTCGATCCCGACCGGGGCAACAAGATGAGCCCGTCCCTTCGAGCGGCCTTCCAGGAGTTCGATTCGCTGCGTCGGAATGTACCGACCGGCTACGGAGATCTGCCTAGTCGACGAGACCGGCGTGACCTGCATCCGTTCGAAGCGGCGCTTTGCCTCGATCGCCCGTTACGGCAGCTCGCGCGCGCGTCGGGGGCGATCGATCGGGCGCTCGCCCTGCGCTTGGCGAAGCTCCGCCAGAGTCGCGGCACGTTGCGCCTCGGCTACTCGAGCTTTGGCGACTACGCTCGGGAGAGGTTGGGCATGAGCGAGAGAGTGGCCCATGACCTGGCCCGGCTGGGCAAGGCCCTCCATTCGCTGCCTGGGCTCGACGACGCTCTTCAACGCGGGGTCCTCACGTGGAGCGCCGCGTTACAGGTGGCCCGCATCGCGCGTGCCTCCGACGAACAAGAGTGGATTGAGCGAGCACGCGAGCACTCAGTCCATGAACTCAAGGCCCACGTCAAGGATGCGCTCGCCGCTCGATCCAGGGCCCGAACCGCAGCCGCCATGGCGGGCTCCCGGCGAGACGACCCGTCGCGCGCCCCAGATCCAGCGTCTTCGATCAGCGAACTGGATCGGCGGACCATCCGAAAGCGCGTTCAGGCAACGCGGCTGCAGGCTCGCTGCTGGTATGCCGCGACCGAACTTTGCGAGCAACTCGTTGCCGCACCGATGTCTCCCCTGGAACCCACGGAGTACGTGCTGGCCGAGTTCCTCTCCGGGACGAGAGTGCCCGCGTGCGATCCAGATGACCGGGCATCCAACTATCGAGAGGCTGTGCAAGACAAGACACGGGCCCCGGGCTCTGCGTTGGGCGGGCTCGAGGCGCACCGGGCTCTCACCAGCCCGACTCCCTGTATCGAACTCGACAAACTAGACGCCGCCCTCTCGCCGGAAGTTTCCGCCGCCCTTGCGGGACTCGATGAAGGGATACGCCTGATTCCCCACGAACTGGACCGGTCCATGCGCACGCTGATTGCCGGTCGGCGAAGCCTCGATCTCGATCTCGCGCGCTTGCTCCGCAATTTCGGGCATCTCGGACTGTGCCGCCAACTCGGCTTCGCAAGTTTCAGTTCCTACGTGGAGGAGCGACTGGGCATCTCTACCCGTCGAGCCGGACTGCTGGCGAGGCTGGCCCGCGGCCTGGATCGCGCGCCGTTGGTCGGCCGTGCGGTGCGCGGTGGCCAAATTGGCGTCGTCGCCGCTGTCGAACTCTGTCGGTTGGTGCTCGACGCTACCGAGGAGGTTCAATGGGTGGAAAGGGCGCAGCAGGTTTCGGTTGCCCGACTGCGGCGTGAGATCGATTGGGGGCTTCAACGACGGACCCTCACCGGCGGAGTCCGCCGAGTCCTGCCGCCTCCTCGCGGACAGCTCCCCACCGAGCTTGACGCGGTTGTCGAGGAACTGATCGAGGCACGGCAAACGTTCGCAGACCCGGCGGCTGCGGCGGACGAAGCCGCGACCTCTGCGTCACCACGCCCCGGCTCCGGAAGCGATGAGCAAACCGACTCCATCATGGTCGTGGTGCCGCTGCAGCTCTCGATGACGGCGGTGGAACTATGGAAAGATGCGAGAAGGGCCCTGAGTATCGCGCTCGAGGTACCCCGGCCTCGTGACGGCGATGTGCTGCACCACGTGGCCCTCGACTTTCTCGCAAGCTACCTGCCCGATTGGTTGGTTGCGCTGAAAACGAAGGACCCGATCGCGAGTCGTGAACGGTTCCGCTGCGCGGCTCCCGGATGCACTCAGCGCTGCGGCTCAGGGCACCACATTCAGTTCAGGTCCCAGGGTGGCCCCGATGAGGCCTGGAATCTGGTGTTCCTGTGCTTCGAGCATCACATCCTCGGGGTCCACGCGGGCGTGGTGCGGGTTCATGGTCGCGCGCCGGATCATCTGGTTTTCGAGTTAGGCATCGACAAGTCCGGGGTTCCCCTCGAAGTCTGGGTCAACGGCTCGAGGGCAACTCCTTCCCCTTCGTCCCACCAGGACGCGGCCTGAGCCGTCGAGCGCTATACTTGGCGCCCTTGGAGAAACTCGGCGCCTTTGGACAAACTCGGCGCCCTCGGAAACACTTGCGCCCTCTTGGCGCCCTGGAAACACTTGCCGCCCTCGCACGGTCGCGCCCCAGCCTGGACGGCTAGAGACGCCTCTTGCAACGGGCCGAACCCGGAGAAACTCACGATGACCTGGAGCCCCGACTCCTGGCGGCAAAAGACCGTGGGCCAGGATGTGGCCTACCCCGACGCCGAGGCGCTGTCCCAGGCGCTGGCCCGCATTTCCGCGCTGCCTCCGCTGGTGACCTCCTGGGAGGTTGAGGCGCTGAAGAGCAAGCTGGCCGACGCCGCCCGGGGCGAGGCCTTCCTGCTGCAGGGAGGCGACTGCGCCGAATCCTTCGACGACTGCACGTCGGACTCGATCGCGGTCAAGCTCAAGATCCTGCTTCAGATGAGTCTGGTGCTGGTCCATGGCACCCGCAAGCCGGTGATTCGCCTGGGCCGCATCGCCGGCCAGTACGCCAAGCCGCGCTCCGCCGACACCGAGACCCGGGACGGCGTCACCCTGCCGTCCTACCGAGGCGACCTGGTCAACCGCTCCCCCTTCACCGAGGAAGATCGCACGCCCGATCCGGAGCTGCTGCTCAAGGGCTACCAGCATGCGGGGATGACCCTGAACTTCATCCGAGCCCTGGCCGACAGCGGCTTTGCCGACCTGCATCACCCGGAGTACTGGAACATCGACTTTGCCCGGCCGTCGAAGCACTGGGAGCAGTACCGGCAACTGGTCGAGAACATCCGCGACTCGATTTCTTTCATGGAGGCGATCAGCGGGTCCGACAGCCGCGGCGCCCAGCGGGTCGATGTCTACACCAGCCACGAAGCGTTGTCACTGAACTACGAGCTGGCGCAGACCCGCGAGGTGCCTCATCGGCAGGGTTGGTACAACTTGACGACCCACTTCCCGTGGATCGGCATGCGCACCTGCCAGGTCGACGGCGCCCACGTCGAGTACTGCCGGGGTATCCGCAACCCACTGGGTATCAAGATCGGACCGGGCATGAGCGCCGAGTGGCTCGGCGAACTGCTGGATACGCTGCACCCTGATGACGAACCGGGGCGGGTCGTGCTGATCCACCGCTTCGGCGCCGGCAAGATTGCCGACCAACTCCCAAAGGCAATCGAGGCGGTTCGCGCCGCGGGCAAGCAGGTGGTCTGGTGCGCCGACCCGATGCACGGCAACACCGAGACGACCGCCGAGGGAATCAAGACCCGGCGCTTCGACCGGATCCTCGATGAGTTGGAGCAGGCCTTCGATATTCACGCCGAGATGGGCTCGATTCTCGGCGGTGTGCACATCGAGCTGACCGGCGAGAACGTGACCGAGTGCACGGGCGGGTCCAGCGGTGTCGAAGACGCCGATCTGCACCGGGCCTACAAATCCAAGGTCGATCCGCGGCTCAACTACGAGCAGGCGCTGGAAATCTCGATGAGAATCGCCGCCCGCATCCGCGGCCAATCGGCCCAGGGTTAGCGCCGAAGGGGCCCCGTTCCTGGCGGGATTCAGCGCCGAACCCGGGAATCCAGGCCTGTGTGGCCTTTTTCCGGCCGAACTGGCACAATCCCCCGGCCCTGCCACCGCGGAGTAGAGCCCGTGCCGTCGGCGCTCCAGGACCTACGCTCAGGACCGAAGCTCCAGGACCGACGCTCAGGGCTGACGCTGACTGACGCTTTAGGAGTGCAACGACCATGACCATCGAACGTTCGAAGCTGCAGGTGATCCATGGCGGCCACAAGGGCGCCGAAGCCGAGTTCGGCCGGGCGGCCGAGAAATGGGGGGTCGTCGACACCACCATCTCCTTCGAAGGCCACAAGATGGAGCGGGCCCACAACGTGGACCAGCTTTCCGACGAGCTTCTCGAGAAGGGGCACGTCAGCATGGAGTTCGTCTTCCAGCGGATGAACCGCCGCTTCGCCCGGGGCAAGGGCCTGCGCCGGGTGATCTACTCGATGTTCCACGTCGTGACCCAGAGCAAGACCCTGTTTGCCGTCGGCCGCATCCAGGACGACAACACGGTCAAGGGGGGCACCGGCTGGGGCGTCGAGTTGGCCAAGGTGTTCAACCGCGAGGTGCACGTCTTCTGTCAGGACAAGCACGGGTGGTTCCACTGGGAAGGCGCCTCGACCGGTTGGCGGCCCAGCGAGCCGACCCTGCCCGAGGGCAAGTTCTCGGCCACCGGCACCCGCAACCTGACCGACGAGGGCAAGCGGGCGATCCACGCGCTGTTCGAGCGTTCGCTGGGCGCCGCCTAGCGTTCTTCGCAAGCCGGCCCGGCCTGCTATCCTCCCCTCAACCTGATGGAGGGGAGATCACTCACATGTTCAAGAACTTTCTTCGCCTGACCGGCGTGGCGCTCTTGCTGTGCGTGTCGGGGACGGCCCTGGCCGATACCCCCGAGGCACGACTCGACCCGACTCAACTGACGCTGCGTCTGTTCGAGGAGTCCGGAGCCGAACGCCAAAGTTGCGACCGGATGGTCAATATCGCCGAGATGGGCCTGACCGGCCTGCTGGTCTGCGCGCGCACCCCGCACAAGGACGTCGAGCAGGTTGAAGACGCCGTCGAGGGTAGCCTAGAGCGTTGGACTAATGACGGGACCGTACGCATCGCCGACGCCTGGAAAGAGGAGACGATCCCTCTGTTCAAGGCGACCCGAACCCGGGTGCGCACGGCGCTGCTGGAGAATGGCTATGGCCACCTTCGAGTGTTCTACGAACACCGCAAGAAGGGGCGCATCCTTGTCGTGATCCCCGATCCCCTGGAGTGCGACCGCAGCTGCGGGGGTAGGTCGGTCGACTGGGATTCCCCGGAGTGGACCCGCCCCGAGAAGATCCCGCACACCGAGATCGAACTCTATTACCCGCAGGCCGCCGCCACCTTCCGGCTCGCCGGCAAGCTCACGACCTTCGGCGTGATCGGAAGCGATGGTTCGGTCAGCGAGGTATGTACGGCGGATTCAACGAATCCCGGTGTCGGCTTCGAAGATCTGGCCCGGATCACGATCGAGCAATGGCGCTTCCGGCCGGCCCGGAGGAACGGAGAGCCGGTTTCGGCCTGCTACCAGCTGCGGATCAACTTCAACCTGGACGAGAACGAGTAGAGGCTCCGGCGGAGGGGATGCGCTCGAGAAGCCGAACGAAGCGCGGGTCGGCCCTCAACCCATCGACCCGGGGTTCGACGGCAAGCTGAAGGGCACACGACGAGCCGGCCTCCACGGCTCGCTCGAACCACCGCATCGCGGCGTCTCGATCTCCGGCACCGAGATGCCCGAGGCCGCGGATCGTCGGCGACGAGGGCTCTTTACCCGAATCCAGCCGGGCAACGTACCAGTTCCAGAACTCCGAGGCCTCGGCGAGTTCCGTCGGCTCTTCCGGCGCCATTAGCGACGCCAGTTGCCGCGCCGCACCCAACGCTTCCTCCGCTCGCCCGGTGCGTTCGCAGAGCTGCAGCAGGCACCACCAGCCATTGCGATTCGACGGATCGAGCTCGACGGTAGTGCGGCAGAGGCTCTCCGCCTCCTCGAAGCGACGGGCGCGGTAGAGGAACCATCCGCCATCCGCCTTGAGCGCCGTCGACACCGGGTCGAGCTGCATGGCCTGCTCGATCTGGACCACCGCCTGCTCGTGGTCGCCGGCCAGCGATAGATAGTTGGCGTAAGCGTGGCGCAGGGTGGGGTCATCGGGATCGAGTTCGACCGCGCGAGCATAAGCCTTGCCGGCGCCCTCCCAGTCCCATTCCAGGTGAAGGCGCATTCCGCCGCGCAGGGCCCAGGCTTCGGCGAGGAACGGATCGGCTTCGAGGGCGCGATCGACTGCGGCGCGTGCTTTCGTCGTGGCATCTTCGGCCGCTTCTTCGGCGGCGTTGTGGGCCGCATCCCCGAGGAAGCTACGCGCCAGGGCCAGGTGAGCCTGGGCCAATTCCGGCGCGGTCTCGGTTGCCCGCAGCAGCAGTTGGCGACCTTGCTCCAGCCCTTCGGGGGTGCCCTGCTGAAGCAGATGCTGACCCCGCAGGAACAGATCCATCGCCAGCGGATCGACCGGTGTCTCCCGCGACGCCGCGGACCCGAACCACCAGGTGACTCCCAGGGTCAGTAACACGACACCGGCGGCAGCGGCAGCTACCGTAGACGCCCGGCGCATCGAGCCGCCGGCCGGGGCGGACGTCGAAGGCGCCGACGGCTCGACCTCGGCGATGAAGCGATACCCCCTCCGGGGCAGCGTGCGGATGAAACGGGGCTCGGCGGCATCGTCTCCCAGGGCCCGGCGAACCTGTTTGATGCAGAAGTTGAGACCGCGATCGAAATCCACATGGGTCTCCCGGCCCCAGATCTCATCCCGCAATTCCTCCCGGGTCACCAGTTGTCCGGCGCGCCGCACCAGCAGGGTCAGCACCTTGAAGGGCTGGCGCTGGAGCTGGACCGTCTCGCTACCCCGGTGAAGCTCACCCTGATCGACCCGTAGTTCGAAGCCGGCGAAACGGTAGCGCTCGCCGTCTCGAGTCTCGGGCGTTGGTGAGTGCGGCGCGTTCATGCGATCGAGAATACCGGCGAATTCGGGCGAAAACGACGGTGAAGCCGCCAACTCACCGAAAACTCACCGTGGATTGGCGGGGTGAGAGGCCTTTCGCTCCGTAGGGTGCGCAGGTGGCCCGGATGGTCCGGCGGCCACAGCGAGCGGAGGCCTCCTGAACGGAGGCCCACTGAACGGAGGTAGCCATGTTGCGGGAGGCGACCATGCTGCGAGAGGTGACCATGTTGCGAGAGGTGACCATGTTGCGTTCGACCCTGATTCCTACCGGTCTGCTGGTTCCAGTGTTCTTTCCTGGAGCAATGCGCCCAGGAGCGATGCGCCCAGGAACGATGCGCCCAGGAACGATGCGCCCAGGA
>CAZBZH010000001.1:19188-34645 GCA_964496265.1 uncultured Acidobacteriota bacterium
GCGCCCAGGAGCGATGCGCCCAGGAACGATGCGCCCAGGAACGATGCGCCCAGGAGCAATGTTTCTCAGATTGATGCTTTTGGGAGCGGTCTTCCTCGGAGGGACCTTCTTCGGCGACCGCATCTACGCGGAAACGCCGCCTTCCGGCACGCAGCCCTCGACCTGCGCCAAGGCCGCGGGGGCAACCGCCGGATCCCCCCAGGCGATCCGTTCCTTTCTAGCCGACGGTTTCGGCCAGGCCCACGACGAAGCCCCCGCCGAGCTGACCCAGTTCGGCCGGCTGGCGGGGCTGTGGCACGTCGAGACCGAGATGGCGACCCGCAACGGCGATTTCGTCGCCGGGGCACCGGGCATCTGGGCCTGGAAGTACACCCTCGACGGTTTCGCCGTGACCGACCTCTGGTTCCAGCCCCGGGACGGCCTGCCCGCCTACATGGCGGCGCTGGGCAGGGACTATCACCTGCGCTCCAACCGGGTGTTCGACCCGGCCGGGAAACAGTGGCGTGTCGCCTGGATGGCCAACGGCGCGGGCAAGAGCCCGGGGATGGACTTCGGCACCTTCCACGCCCGGCTCGAAGGCGATGCCCTGGTAATGACCGCCGATGACACCGGAGGTATGGGCCTGCAGCGGGTGGTCTTCTCCGAGATCACAGACGACGGGTTTCGCTGGAGCAGCGACTTCTCCCGGGACGACGGTAAGACCTGGTCGACCATCATGCGCATGACGGCGAAGCGCATCGCTCCGTGACGATTGCACCCCATGACTCCCTGACGGCGGCGGCAGCCCTCGGGAAACAGCCCGGGACACAGCCATCGGCGACGTGACCGGGCCGTGGTGCGCCGCTTGCCGACGTGGCGTGGACATGCGTCAATAGAGGCATGGCACTCACGCTCTTGTTGCTCACGTTGCTCGGTAGCGCCACTTCGGCGACGGCATCCCCTTCGGAAGCCCCTCAGGCCTCGTTCCAGGCCGTGGCAGGGCCGGCTGAAACAGGGCAAGCCGGGACACCCCCCGCCGCCTCCGAACAGCGGCACCGGGAGTCGGTCGACGTGCGGCGGGTGCGGATCCCGGTCTACTTCACGCCGAAGCGATCGGGCAGCTGCGAGGCGGTCGATTCGGCGTCGATCACCGTCTCGGAAGACGGCCAGGAACTCGAGGTCCTGCACCTGGACCAGACCCGGCTTCCTGCGCTGCACGCGCTGCTGCTGGACACCAGCGAGAGCATGGCGGATCACGTGCAGATCCTGCGCAACTCGGCGATCGACTACGCCCGGGCGCTGCCCCGGGGCGAACCGGCGATGCTCACCTCCTTCGATGACGATCTATTGCTGATCAGCGGGCCGACATCGGATCGCGATCTGTTCCGACAGCGAACTGAACGCCTGTCCTTCGGCTACCGCAGCAACCTGTGGGATTCGGTAGAGCGAGCGGTCGACTACCTCGACGCCCAGGATCGCCGCACGTTGCTGATCGTGCTGAGCGACGGCTGCGACAGTGAGCCGGGCAGTTTCAAGCGCCGCGAACGGCTGATCGAACGGGCTGCCCGGGCAGAGTCGCTGACGATCCACACCATCGGCATGCAGTTGCCGAAGCGTTGTGCCGACGAGAGCCACCCGGGCACCTCCCTGAGCAATCTGGCCCAGGCGACCGGGGGTCGCATGCACCCGATCGAACGGGCCGAGGAGCTGCCCGCTGCGTTCGAGACGATTCGCCGCTCCCTCGATCTGGAACGGTTCATCAGCTACGACCCGCCACGCTTCGGCTCCGGCCGGCTCGACCGTCCCGAGGAAACGGATCGGCGCTGGCGCAGGGTCGAGGTCGGCCTGCGGGGGCATGCGGGATGCCGCATCCGCCTCGGCACCGGCGCGCTGCGCCTCGAACCTCCGCTGCCGGCATCACCCTCGACGACCAACCCCTTCTCCTTCGACGCGGAAACTTCGCTGCTCCAGGGCACGCTCTCCGATGTGTTGCGCGGGCGCGGCCCGCTGGTGCTGCGCAATCGTGGAGGCGCCAAGCTCGAGTGGCCGGAGGACGAGCAGATCGGCGAGCGCCGCGTGACCATCGGCATTCCTCCGCACGCACAGGTGCTCACGCGGGGTGACCGGATGGAGTACGGCTGGTTCCACGCGGTCACCCATCTGACCGAGGACGCCCGGGAGCTCGATTTGTTCGCCCTTCCCGGTGGCTTCGCGAGCTGGAGCGACGCGCCATTCCTGACCCACGGCCGCACCCTGCTGGACCGGCGTCTCGACCTGGGAGCCAGTCTGGCGGCGGATCCGGCGTACCGTAGCTGGGCGATGGACCGCTTGCGTGAGGATCGGCTCGCGGCCCTCGAGGACCTTGCCGACGACCCGGACAACGCGGCGACCCTGGCTGCGGTGCGCGGCTACCTGGAGAGCCCCGACTGGCAGCCGGAGGATCGCGAACTCGCCCCCTATCTCGGTGATTGGCTGGAAGACGTGCCCGCGCTGCGGCTGCACCGTGCCTCGGAGGCCTGGTTGACCGGCCGCTTGATGCGTGGCGCGCTGCGCAACGATGCGCTCTCTCCTCCCGAGGAGTGGATCCGGACCAGCGAATCGTTATGGCGCGACTTCGGGACGATGCTGTTCGAGGCGCGGGAGGCCCGGGTGCTCGGGTTCGTGATTCCGGGCTACGACCCTGACCGCGACCGGATCGGCTTCCGGCGCATCGTTCTGCCCCGGCCCAACACCATCGTCAACGTCTGGCACCACTCGCCCAGGCAGCCGCGGGCGTTCTACCTGGCGCTCTGGGCGATTGCCCAACCGGCGTTTCGCGAGGTACTCGCGACCTGGCCGCTGGAGGTCGCCGGGGTGCGCTACGAGCCGACTCTGCTGACCGCCGGGCCGCTCCTCACCCGCCTCGACCTGCCTTCCTCGGACGAGATCGCAGCAACCCGCTTGCTACGGGTCGAACTGCTGTTGCGCCCGAGGCGCAACGGTGCGGAGCCGCTACGGCTGCGGGCCATCTTCCCCGAAGGCCCGATCCCGGGGGTCGGTCCGCGGGAACCGCTGTGCCTCGAGATTCCCGACGGGAGCGACCCCGAAGCCGACCCGTTTCTCAGAACGCTGCTCGCTGCCTGGGCAACTCGCCCGGTCCCGTGCACCATCGACCAGGAGGTCGTCGACACCTGGCGGGACTATCCGCTGAACGGCCGCTAGCCCCTCGGGCCGGGTGTGGCGCCTAGCGGTAGTGGCTAGCGGTAGTGGCTAGCGACGGGCGATCGCAACTCGGGCATGTCGATGGAGGCTCCCGCCTAGCGGTAGCGGCGGCCATCGTGATCGATCCAGCCGCCTTCGCGCCGCCCCCGGGGATCGTGGTGGGTCCAATGCACCACGCCGCCGCGATCGTTCCACTCGTACTCCCCGCGGAAGGCAACGGCATCTCCCACCTGGAGATCGATGTACGGAGCCAGATCGATGTTGTGGCTGATCAGGATCGTGTGGTCGTTGGCCAGGCGCACGATGAACTTCTGATGCCGCGACCCCTCGTTGTCGTCGGGGAGCAGGCGGGAGACCCGGCCGGCGGCCTCGACCCATCGGTCGGACTCGCCGTTGCGGTAGGCCTCGAGGATCTCATCGTGTCCCCTGGGCTTGCTGCCTCCGCCGGACGTTCCCGAGTCGGCCGATCGTCCGCTCGACGCCCCGCGCCCCGATGCGCCGGGTTGCGATGTGCCGGGTTGCGATGTGCCGGGTTGCGATGCGCCGGGTTGCGATGCGCCGGGCCGTGACTCGCCAGGCCGTGATTCGCCGGACTGCTGGGCGGCGGGGCCGGATGCCGGGGGCGATTCAACGCTTCCCTGGTAGTACCAGTAGGCGGCGAAGACCAGGACAAGCAACAGAGTCGAGACGATGCGTGCGGCTTTCATCGGGTCAGTCTAGCTCGACGCTCCCCGCTTTGCAGCGCTCTCGGCAAACGCTACTGAGCCTTCAGGGAACGAAGCGCACGCCGAAGCGCACGAAGGGGCCGTCGGCGACCGGACGCCCCGGCCAGTGGCCGGCGGTCTTGATCCCGACATCGGCGAAGGCGCCCCGCAGGCGGCCCCGAACCACCCGCCCTCGGACCCGCACGCCGCCGCCGATCCCTCCGTCGGGGCGGTCCCAGATCTCCAGGTCCCCGCCGAGGCGAAACACACCGGCCTCGGCGAAGGACTCGGTCGCCGCTCCCACTGCGCCAATCCTGCCGTCGAACCCTCGGCCGTGGCGCACGACCAGGGAGTACCAGGCGGGGCTGCGGCCCCCGCGGGACCCGCCTGCACCGCCTGCACCCGACGCCCCTGCATCGCCTCTGCCGGGAAGTGGCTGCCCGAACACCAACTCCAGGGAAGCCACCGGGCCGCGGGGCAGCCAATCGGCGCTCAGTACGGGGAGGGTCCGCCGGCCCGCCAGGCGGAAGCCCGGGATCTGCGCGGTCGACTCCCCGCGCACCACCGCTCGCCAGCCGACGGCCAGCGCCAGCCACGCCGCGGGATCGAGACCGTTCCAGTACGCGTGACGCTCCATCCGCTCGTAGACCTCGAGCACCGAGGCGTCGACACCCTCGGCGCGGATGCCCGCATCGCCGAAGCGATCTCGATGCAGGTAGCCGATGTAGTTGGCCACATCGCCGCCGCCGCTCCACTCGCGGAAGAAGCCGCCGGGCTCGGTGGTCGGGTCGGGGGTGGTGCGCAGCACGTAGCGACTGGTGACCGCGCGGTTCGCGGTGAGGTAGAACAGCTCCATCGGGCGCAGCTCGCGGCCAGCCAGGGCTTCGCGAGTGAGCAGGGTCGCGGCGTGCCCGTTGGACTCGGGGCCCGCGGCGTAGACCCGCAACAGATCGACGTCACTCATCCCCGAGGCGTCGAAGGTTGCGTAGGAACTGCGGCGCTTCCAGGGCGAGCCCATCCGTGCGCCGGCCCCCGACGAGCCGAGCTCCCGGGCCCGGCCGGCGTGACCGTAGGCTTCGTGCTGCAGGACGCTGAACCACCAGGCCACCGGCACGTCAAAGGCCAGCGCCCAGGCGGCGCGAAGCGGCACCCGGGCTGCCGGCCGATCTTCCAGCGGGCGAAAGGCCCAGGCTTCCGCCCGGCCGGTCAACGAAACCAGCGAGAAGGTCAGGTCGGCGCCGGACTCCACCGACAGGTAGGGGTCGAGTGAGATCGTCAGGGCGTCACTCGACTCCGCCTCGGCGGCGACCGGCAGGGTCGCACCCCCCGCGAGCAACCCCGCGGCGAGCATTGCCGCACCCAGCAACCTGATCCCCCGGAGCCTGATCCCCCGGAGCCTGATCCACCGTAGCCTGATCCACCGGAGCCTGATCGACAGCAGCCTCAACGACAGCAGCCTGTCCGGGCAGACGGTTCTCTCGACCCCGGCAATGCCGGTTTGCATCGGTTCTCTCCAGTGGGCCACCTCCGCTTCGAGGTTTGGCCTCCTCGTCCGGTTTTCGCCGTATAAGTATGCTCGATTCCCATCGAGATCCCCGTCTGAGGATAGACACCGGGTCCGATCGGTGAGTCGTCCAGGAGGAGGGATCGTGGCGAACCTGCGCATGGAACGGTGTGGCCGACGGTGGCTCGTGGGGCTGGTGCTGACGGCACTGATCGGTAGCTTCGGATGCAGCGCGCGCCACCCGGCGAAGGTTTCGGCGGAGCCGGCTGAGCCGCCGATGCCCAGCGCCGAGGAAATCGATCGGATGGCGCGGATTCATCGCGGCATGGACCCGGACTCCACCGGGGCGATCCCGCCCCAGGACCGCTGGATCGGCGTGGCCAAGGAGCCGCCGACCCGCCCCATCGGAACCGATGACGGGAGCAACATCCGGGTCAACCAGGACGCCAGCGGCCAGGACCAGAACGAGACGGTGATCTCGATCAACCCGCAGAATCCGCGCAACCTGATCGGCGGCGCGAACGACTACCGTACCGGAAACGTGAAGTGCGGCTACTACGCCAGCCTCGACGGTGGCCTGACCTGGACCGACGGCGTGCTGCCCGAGAGCACCTACCCGTTTCAGGGAGATCCGGTGACCGCCTTCTGCAACGACGGCAGCGCGATCTTCGTTTGCCTGTCGTTCAGCGCCGCCTTCCAGCCGCACCGGCTGGTCTCCTATCGCAGCACCGACGGTGGGCAATCCTGGTCGGCGGCCAACACCATCGTCAACCGCACGAACGGCTTTCCCTTCGCCGACCGCCCCTGGGCGGAGTGCGACCGCACCTCGAGTGCGTTCGCCAACCGGGCCTACGTCACCTGGAGCGAGATCGGACTGGGCACCCGGATCGTGCTGCGCTTCAGCACCGACGGCGGACAAACCTGGTCGACCAACCGCAACGTCTCCGACGGTCAGAGCACCCAGGGTTCGCATATCGCCATCGGGCCCAACGGCGAGGTCTACGTAGCCTGGTCCGACTCGGGCCGCATCGGATTCGACCGTTCGACCAACGGCGGAGCCAGCTTCGGCGTCGACGTTTTCCCCTCCACCGTCGACAGCATCTCGGCCGACCCGGTGTTCCGCCGCAACTCGCACCCGGCCATCGCCGCCGACCGCACCTCCGGCGCGACCTCGGGCAACATCTACATCGCCTGGGCCGACGATCGCAACGGCGACCCGGACATCCTGTTCGTTCGCTCGACCGACGGCGGCAACACCTGGAGCGCGCCGATCGTGATCAATGACGATCTGCCGGGGACCGGTGCGGACCAGTGGTTCCCCTCGCTCTTCGTCGACCCTCTCGGCCGGGTGATCGTGACGTTCTACGACCGGCGCAAGAACCCCGGCGGCCGGCCCTACGAGATCTGGGGCGCCATTTCCCGGGATGGCGGTCTCGAGTTCGACACCAACTTCGTGCTGACCGAGGAACTCTCCGACGGCTCGCTCAACGGGTTCATCGGCGACTACTCGGATGTCACCGCAAGCGAAGACCGGCTCTACGCCCTGTGGACCGACCTGCGCGCCGGCACCGGCGAGACCGACGCCTACACCGATAACTACCCCAACACCTTCGTCTTCGACGAGGTTCGCGGGTTGCGTTTCACCGACCGGGACACTCTGGAGTTCGATCCCCAGGACGCTCGATTCGGCGTCGACGTCGACTACGACGTCACGTCGGGAAACGTGTTGGACCTGCTGGCGGACCGGGATTACTCCCAGGCGTCCTGCCTGGCCGCGGCCTGGGGCAGCCCGCCCTTCGTCGACGCCCGGGTACCGGCGGTGGGCGACGGCTACTACTACCTGATCCGGGCCAACGGGGCTGACGGCGTCGGCACCTACGGCTACGGCGCCCCCCAGCAACGCCAGGACGTTCGCGGTCCGCTCGACGAGGCGGGGTCGGGCACCTGTCCCTGATCGGGCGACGCGCCCCGGTCGCGCGGTGACTCGACTGGGCAGTGACCTCGGATCGTCGATAGCCTCGACTGGGCGATGACCTCGGATCGTCGCTAGCCTCGACTGGGCGGTAACCTCGGCCGGATGGGGCCGGCCATGGTAGGCTCCGGCCTCGAAAACGCCGGAGGCTATTGTGAGCGACCGTAACAAGACGACCCGCGGAAACGATCACACCCACGAATCGACCCGCGAACAGATCGACGCGAAGACTCTCGCCGCAACGAAGCAGCGCGACGGATCAAGCGGTCGCCCCAGCGACGGACCCAGCGATCGCCGCCAGGCGCTGCGGGCGATGACCGCCGGCGCCGCCGGCCTGGTCGTCGGCTGCTCCACCACCTCCGAGAACGCCGGCCCCGCCGTGCAAACCCGCAAGCGGGTGCAGTGGCGTCTGGCCTCGAGTTTCCCCCGCTCACTGGATACGCTTTACGGCGCGTCGGAAGAGCTGGCCGCGCGGGTCGAGGCGCTGAGCGACGGTGCGTTCACCATTCGCTGCTATCCCGGCGGCGACATGATCCCGGCCCTCGGTGTGCTCGATGGCGTGCAGTCCGGCACCGTGCAGGCCGGGCACACCGCCAGCTACTACTACAAGGGCAAGAACCCGGCGCTCTCCTTCGACGCCGGCGTTCCCTTCGGCCTCACCGCCCGTCAGCAGTTCGCCTGGCTCTATCACGGCGGCGGCCTGGAGCTGATGCGCGAGGTGTTCGCCGATTTCAACGCGGTCAACTTCCCCGGCGGAAGCAC
The DNA here is from genome assembly GCA_964496265.1 of uncultured Acidobacteriota bacterium. Classification (GTDB taxonomy): domain Bacteria; phylum Acidobacteriota; class Polarisedimenticolia; order Polarisedimenticolales; family Polarisedimenticolaceae; genus Mor1. Next base: position 27,311 of record CAZBZH010000001.1, read on the forward strand.
CGGAGCCCAGATGGGGGGGTGGTTCCGGCGCGAGGTGCCCGGCACCGCCGACCTCAAGGGGCTGCGAATGCGTATTCCCGGTCTGGGGGGCGAGGTCATGCAGCGTCTGGGGGTCGAGTGCCAGGTGCTCGGCGGCGGGGACATCTACCCGGCCCTGGAGCGGGGCGCCATCGATGCCACCGAGTGGGTCGGTCCCTATGACGACGCCAAGCTCGGCTTCGACAAGGTCGCCAAGTACTACTACGCCCCCGGTTGGTGGGAGCCCGGCCCGACCCTCTCCTTCCTGGTGAACCGCAAGGCCTGGGAGGAGCTGCCGCTGGAGTATCAACGAATCGTCGAGGTCGCGGCGGCCGAGTCCTCGATGAAGATGACCGCCAAGTACGACAGCCTCAACCCGCCGGCGCTGCGCAAGCTGATCGAGGGGGGCACGCAGGTGCGGACCTTCTCCGACGAGATCATGAGCGCCGCCCGGGACGCCTCCTTCGCCCTCTACCAGGAACAGGCGGCTTCGGACCCGGGGTTCCGCAAGGTGTTCGAGGCCTGGGACCGCTTCCGGCAGGAAAGCACCGCCTGGTTCGCGGTGTCGGAAGGCAGCTTCACCCGCTTCGCCTTCGCCCGAAGCTAGCCTTCGCCCGGAGCTAGCCTTCGCCGGGCCGCCGGCCCACGTGCTGGTGGCCGGGGCCTAAAGAGCCACCGCCACCATCCGATGAGCCTCTCCTGGAAACCGTGGAGAGGTGTGTGCGCGAGAGCTCCGAACAACGACACGAGCAACGGAACCCGGCCCCGGCGGCCGCTCCCCTGGGGGCCCTGGGCGAGGCGATCGACCAGATCCGGGCCGGAAACGGCCCGACGGACAAGACCTGCCTGCGGGGCGCGGTTCTGCGGGGCCAGGACCTCGCGGGGCTGAATCTGGCCGGCTTCGACCTGGAGCAGTCCGACCTCTCCAACGCGAACCTGAGCGGGGCCAATCTGGCCGGAGCCAGGCTCCGAGGCTGCAACCTATACGCCGCCAACCTGGACGATGCCGAGATGCTGGGGGCCGACCTCAGCGAGGCGGACCTGACCGAGTGCTCGGCGCACCGGACCGGCTTCAGCGGCGCCACCCTGCGAGGCGCCACGTTCTTTCACGCCAGGGCCGCCGCCGCGAGTTTCACCCGGGCCGATCTACAGGGGGCCGACCTGCGGGCGGCCAACGCCCCAGGCGCCCGCTTTCGCGAGGCACGGCTTCAGGGAGCGGATCTCAGTCACGCGGTGCTCAGCGAGGCCGATCTCGACGAAACCCAGGTCGAGGGGGCAAACTTCGGGGACGCGGACCTCTCGGCGGCGTCGTTCCGCGCCATGCATGGCGGGACCGAGGCCAACTGGGTCGGCGCCATCATCCGCAACGTCGATTTCTGCGGCGCCTACATGGTTCGCCGCCACATCCTCGACGAGAACTATCTGCACGAGTTTCGCAGCTCCTCCCGAACCCATCGCTGGATCTACTGGGTCTGGTGGGCCACCTCGGACTGTGGGCGGAGCTTCGGACGCTGGGGCTTCCTCACCATGGTGATCGGGATGGCCTACGCCCTCTTGTTCCTGGCGATCGACCTGAAGATGCCCGACGGCGGCGAGCACGGCCTGATCGACACGACCTACTTCAGCTTCGTGACCCTGACCACCCTGGGCTACGGCGATATCGTCGCCACCACCGGGCTCGGCCGCATGGTCGCCCTGAGCGAGGTCCTGATCGGCTACATGATGATCGGCGGCCTGCTGAGCATCTTCGCCAACAAGATGGCCCGGAGGGCTGAATAACATGCTGCGCCTGTTCGCCCGCAAGAAGGTCGACCCCAGGGAGAAACTCAGCGAGATTCTCCAGGGCTTCGAACTTCCGACCTTCCCCGCCATCCACCTCGAGGCGCTACGCCTGGCCCGGGACATCGACTCGGACACCGCCGAGCTGGCCGACGCTCTCTCGGCCGATCCCGGCCTGACCGGCCAGGTGCTGTCGACGGTCAACGCCTCGGCCTTCGGGCTGCGCAGCCGGGTCCGCAGCGGGCACCACGCGGTGTCGCTGCTCGGCCGCAGCCAGATCGAATCGCTGGTGGTCGCCCTGGCCAGCCGGGCTTGCCTTCCGTCCGCCGCCATGCCGGGGTTCGAGCCGAAGCGTTTCTGGTCCATTGCCGCCCGCAGGGCCGCGGTGGCCCGGGGCCTCAACGAACGGATCGACCCCTCTCAGCGGTCGGAGGTGTTCAGCGCCTCGCTGCTGCAGGACATGGCGATTCCCCTGCTCTGTCAGCGCCACGGAGAGCGCTACGGTGAACTGGTGGAGCGGTCGCTGTCCGACGATTGCGACCTGCTGCCGCTGGAGCAGGAAGCCTTTGGCTGGGACCACGCTCAGGTGGCGGCGATGATGTGTTCGATCTGGGGGTTCCCCGAGACGATCGGCGAGGCCATCGCCGCTCACCACGGGTGCGACGATCCCGAGACCCGGCCGCTGGCCGCCGTCAGCCTCGTCGCCGAACTGTGCGAGACACGGCTCGAGGAGAGCTCGGAGCGACTGATCGGACGCGCGATCCATGAGCTGGGGCAACCCGAGGATCAGGTTCGCCAGTGGGTCGAGGAAGGGCTGACCGACGGCGAGGAGCTCGCCGGCCACTTCGCCTAACGGCCCCGGGGATTCTGGCGGGCCGGGAAACACTAGCCAGGAAACACTAGCCAGGAAACACTAGCCAGGAAACGCTGGCCAGGGACCGCGAGGGGCCGGCCCGAAGGCCGGCCTCCCACGGCTTCGATCTACTCGCTACTCGTTGGGGACGCTGATCCAGATCCAGCAGGAGCCGTCGCTGGAATCGAAGTCGATCTGCTGGATGCGCTCCAGGCCACTGCCGGCGAACTCACGAGAGGTCGTCGGCGTCGACATCTGCACCTCCATTCCGGCGCGGTCGAGCCGGGCGTCCAGGTCACCGGCCATCACGTTGAGGAACTCGCCGGCAACGTCGTCCATCATCTCGCTTTCGAAGTCGATGGGACATCCGGTGAACAGGCGAGCCAGCTTGTCGGCCAGCTTGTCGGTAATCCCGAGGCTGATCGCGAGCTGGGTATCTCCCTCGAAGGTCAGGTTCGCCAGGACGAACTTCCCCGAAGGGTCCGCCACCTTGCCCACCTTCGACTTGAAGGCGCCCCCGCGCAGGGAGGAGATGGTGGCGAGCATGGCCTCCTGGACCGCCTCGGTCACTTCCTTGGAGACCTCTTTGGGTGCGGTGCTCATGGTGCTACTCCTCGTCTTTCATCACGATGCGAACCTCGAACTCGCTGTCCCCGGTGTGCATCGGCACCGTCGCGGCTGTGGACTGGGCCGAACTGGGGAACTGAAGCGCCCCGCGCACCACCGAGGGCAGCCCCATCTTCACGTTGCAGTCGAGGTTCGACAGGTTCACGGTCACGTCGCCGGCGATGATGTTGACCAGCTCGGAAACGGCGTCCGCCATGTCGTCGTCGGCGTACTCGATCGGCATACCGATGAACTGCTCGACCAGGCCGACGCTGGTGTCCACCGGCAGGCAGAGCTGAAACACCGCGGTGCAGTCCCCGGTGAAGGAGATCGAGGCGACGATCCCCTCCAGGGTCTTCCCCGAGCCCGCGTCCTGGTTGACCAGGGTCGGGCTCTCGAACAGGCTGTCGAAGGTCGAGGACACGGCCCCGACGAAGGCGTCCTGCATCTCCGGCCGCATCTAACCCTCGATGGCTTCGATCAGCGGTTCCAGAGCATCCCGCAGCTGATCCGGCGTGAAGGGCTTCGAGATATAGGCGTTGGCTCCCGCCTCCTCGACCTGCTGCTGGATCGAAGCGGTCTTTTCACTGGTGATCATGGCGATCGGCACGTCGGATTTGCCCGAGGCGCGGACCTGTTCCACGAACTCCAGACCGTTCATGTGCGGCATGTTGAAGTCGACGAACACGATTTGGTAATCGCCCTCGTTGAACATTTCCAGTGCGGTCTTTCCGTCGGGCGCCTCATCACAATCGAACTTGGCAAGCTGAGCCTGCCGCAGAGCCCGGATGACCATCAGGCGCATCACTTTGCTGTCATCAACGACCAGCGTCTTCACGAGTCAACCTCCTCCCCGTTGGATCCGGGTGGCTAATGGCAGAGCCGTTATCGGCGGCCGGGCTCCGGGCTTGAGCCTGCAGGTGCGCTGCGCCTGATTTTTTGCACCCCTTTGGTCCTCAAGTGACCTTGGACCTCTCCGATAAGGCTGATTGCTCAGCAGGGATCCCGGATCCCCGAGGGAGGACTCCGAACGTGAATGTGATCGGGTTGCGATGAGCCAGACCCCGGATTCAAGGCCGGCAATGGCCGATGCGATCAAGCGGCTCAACGATGCCGCTCTACTGATGAATGAGGGGGACGCGTCCTCCCCGGATACCTTGCTGCAGGTCCGCGCGACCCTTCAGGATGCCCGGCAGCAGCAGCAACTCTCCGCTTCGGCGGCCCTTCCGGATCTGGAGCGAGCGGTCGACACCATCGACAAGATGATCGCCGCGCCCGAGGGAGAGCGGGACGCCCTGCTCGAACAACTCGGAGATCAGCTCGACCGGGTGACCGAGTGCCTGGGACTCGAGTTGGAACAGCTCGAACTCGAAGTGGAGATGGCCGACGACCCCGGCCCCGAAGATGCCCCAGCCCAGGCTGCCGGAGCCCAGGCTGCCGAAGCCCAGGCTGCCGAAGCCCAGGGTGCCGGAGCACAGGGGCCGACGCCGCAGGCCGCGGACGCGGCCTCGTCAGCCGAGCAAGCCTCAGCCGCCCCCGAGGCTTCCGCCCCCGAAGCTTCTGCCTCCGAGGCAGCCGCCCCCGAGGCTTCTGCCCCCGAAGCTTCTGCTCAACAAGATCCTCCGGCAGACAACGAGGAGTCCGGCACGCTCAACCTGCTGCCCCAGGACTTCGACGCCGAGATGATGCCGGAGTTCGTCACCGAGGCGAAGGAGCTGATCGAACAGGCGGAGCAGGCTGCTGGAACTCGAGGCGAACCCCGAGGACCAGGAAGCGATCTCCGTGGTGTTCCGCTGCTTCCACACGGTCAAGGGGGGCGCGGCGTTCCTCGAGATCGACGTGCTCTCCCGGTTTGCCCACTCCGCCGAGAACGTGCTCGGCCGCATGCGCGACGGTGAGATCCGCTGCGAAGGCGCTTACGCCGATCTGTCCCTGCGGGCGGTCGACTGTTTGAATGCGCTGCTCGAAGCCCTGTCCACGGCGATGACCGGAGCCCCCGCCGAGCCGCCGAAGAATTATCTGCAGCTACTCAACGAACTGGATCGGGCCTTCGCGGCGCCCCCCGGCACCTGGCCGGGAGGCGGAGCCGGCGCGCCCGCGGACGCCGACGAGAAACCAACGGAAGCTGAGGCCGCGGAGCCGCCGGCACCAACAGCGCCCGAGGAGCAACCCGCTGCCGCCGCGGCGCCCACGCCCGAGACGCCGGCCGCGGCCAACCCGTCCCCCTCCTCGAGCAACGCCCCGAGCAACGCCCCCAGCAACGCCCCGAGCAAGGCCGCCAACAAGGGTCCGAGTCAGGCAAAGGCCGCGCCCGAGCAGGCTCAGGCACCCAAACGCACCAACACCACCGCCGCTCCCGACGCCACCGTGCGGGTGCGCACCGCCCGGCTGGACCAGCTGATCGACATGGTCGGCGAGCTGGTGATCGCCAACGCGATGGTCTCCGAGGACGAGACCATCCAGCACCCGGGACATGGTGACCTGCGCAAGAAGGTCGGCCATCTGGTCAAGATCACCCGGGAGCTTCACGACATCAGCATGTCGATGCGGATGGTGCCGCTGAAGGGCACGTTCAAGAAGATGGCCCGGGTGGTGCGGGATGTCTCGGTCAAACGCAGCCGCCGCGTGGCGCTGATCACCTCGGGAGAGGACACCGAGATCGATCGCAACATGGTCGATGTGGTCGGCGATCCGCTGGTCCACATGCTGCGCAACGCCGTCGACCACGGGATCGAGTCCCCCGAGGACCGGATCGCCGCCGGCAAGGATCCGGTGGGCAACGTCTACCTCTCGGCATTTCACTCCAGCGGAAACATCGTGATCGAACTGCGGGACGACGGCGCCGGGCTGGACCGGGACAAGCTGGTCCAGAAGGCGATCGATCGCGGCATCATCGAATCCGATGCCGGAATGACCGACGGCGAGGTCTATGCCCTGATCTTCGAGGCGGGCTTCTCCACCGCGAGCCAGGTCACCGAGGTCTCGGGACGGGGCGTGGGCATGGACGTGGTGCGCCGCAACATCGAGGCGCTGCGAGGCCGCATCGAGATCGACTCGGAACTGGGCAAGGGAACCCGCTTCGTGATTCGCCTGCCCCTGACCCTGGCGGTCAGCGACGGCATGCTGCTGCGGGCGGGTACCGAACGCTACATCGTCCCGACCCACCAGATCATCGAGAGCATCCGTCCCACCGACGGCATGATCCGCAGCTTCGCCGAACGGGGAGAGATGGTCCGCCTGCGGGACGATTTCCTGCCCCTGGTCCGGATCAGCCGGGTGTTCGACATCCCCGACGCCATCGACGACCCCCACGAGGGGCTGCTGGTCACCCTGCGCACCGCCGACGGCGCCTACGCCCTGCTGGTGGATGAGCTGCTGGGGCAGCAACAGGTGGTGGTCAAGAGTCTGGAGAACGGACTGGGCAAGACCCCTGGAGTCGCCGGCGCGGCGATCCTCGGCGACGGCCGGGTCGGACTGATCATCGAACCCGAGGAGCTTCCGCAGATCGATCGCGGAAGCGGGCGGCGGGCTTTCCAACAAGCCAAGGCAATTGCGGCCCAGGCCGCGGGAGAGACACACGTTGAGCACTGAGACGACGACCCAGGACACCAACGCGGATAGCGTGGGCGAGAAGTTCCTCACCTTCTACCTGTCCGACGAGGAGTACGGCCTGCCGATCATGTCGGTACGCGAGATCATCGGCGTACTGAAGATCACCCCCGTGCCCAACACCCCGTCGTACGTGCAGGGCGTGATCAACCTGAGGGGCAAGATCATCCCGGTGATCGATATCCGTCACCGCTTCGGCATGACACCGGTGGAGGTCACCAAGGAGACCTGCATCATCGTCGTGCAGACCGGGGAGAGCGATCGCGGCATCCTCGTCGACCGGGTCTCCGACGTGGCCAACATCCCGGAAAGCCAGATCGATACCCCTCCGCAGTTCCGCGAAGACGTGGAAGCGGATCTGATCCAGGGAGTCGGCAAGTCCGGCGACCGGGTCACCCTGATTTTGAATACCGACAAGGCTCTCGACATGCGCGGGGCCGTGGATTGTACCGAGGTGGAGGAACAGGCAT
>CAZBZH010000002.1:0-16626 GCA_964496265.1 uncultured Acidobacteriota bacterium
CCAGGTATCCACGTCGTTGAGGTTCTCCCGCCGGCCGGTCGAGAAGTCGTCGAGCACGCGGACATCCTCGCCGTCTCCCAGCAGGGTCTGGGTCAGGTGCGAGCCGATGAAGCCGCCCCCGCCGGTTACCAGGTACTTGGCCATGGTTATCTCCCTACTCCGACGTAGCTGAAGCCGCGGGACAGCATCGTCTCGGGCTCGTAGACGTTGCGCAGATCGATCATCACCGGCGACTTGACCAGGGTCTTGACCCGATCGAAGTCGAGGCCGCGGAACTGGTTCCACTCGGTGGCCAGCACGATGGCGTCGGTACCTTCGATGGCGGCGTACTCGTCATCGCAGTAAGTCACGCCGGGCCGGTCCTTCTCCGCCTTGGCGGCCTCCATCCCGGCCGGGTCATAGGCCTGCACCTTGGCGCCCGCCTCGATCAGGCGGTCCAGAATCAACATTGCAGGCGACTCGCGAAGATCATCGGTGTTGGGCTTGAAGGCCAGCCCGAGCAGGCCAAAGGTCTTGCCGGCGAGTTCGCCGCCCGACGCGTTCTTGATCTTGCTCATCATCGTCTCGATGCGGTCGTCGTTGACCCGGATCACCGCGTCGACGATCTTCAGGTCCCCGCCGGCGTCCTGCGCAATGCTGAGCATCGCACGGGTGTCCTTGGGGAAACAGGAGCCACCGTAGCCCGGACCGGGGTGCAGGAATTTCGACCCGATACGGTTGTCGAGGCCCATCCCCTTGGCCACCGCATGAATGTCCGCACCCAACCGCTCGGCCAGGTCCGCCATCTCGTTGATGTAGGAGATCTTGGTCGCGAGGAACGCGTTGGAGGCGTACTTGATCATCTCCGCCGTGACCACATCGGTGAACACGAAGGGGGTCTCGATCAGGTACAGCGGACGGTAGAGATCCCGCAGGATCGCCGCCGCCATCTCGTCCTCGACGCCGACCACGACCCGGTTGGGCCGCATGAAGTCCTCGATCGCCGAGCCCTCGCGGAGGAACTCCGGGTTGGAGGCGACGCTGAACTTGTGCTCGCCGGTGCAGGATTCCTGCATGATCTCGCGCACCATCTTGCCCGTCCCCGCGGGCACGGTGCTCTTGGTCACCACGACCTTGAACGAGTTCAGGTTCTCGCCGACCGCCTTGGCCACGGCGCGCACGAAGGAGAGATCGGCACGGCCGTCGTTCCCCTGGGGCGTCCCGACGGCAATGAACACGACCAGGGAATCCTTCACGCTGGCCTGGAGGTCCGTGCTGAAGTGAAGCCGTCCCGCCTTGACGTTGCGGTCGATCATCTCGTCGAGCCCGGGCTCGTAGATCGGCACCTTGCCCTCTTTCAGGGCAGCGATCTTGCTCTCGTCCTTGTCCACGCAGATTACGTTGCTGCCGAACTCGGCGAAGCACGTCCCGGTGACGAGCCCAACGTAGCCGGTTCCGACCACGCAGATATTCATGACGCATTACCTCCAGTGCGAATTCCGCGGTCGGCATCGGCCATCTGGCCGCGGAACCAGTCGAGAAAAACCTCGAGTCCTCGATCGAAATCAGTTTTCGGCTGCCAGTCCAGTTCGCGACGGGCCCGGCTGTTGTCGGCCCAGGTGCGATCGACGTCGCCGGGCTGCATCGGCAAGCGGCGAATCCGCGGCTCGACCCCGAGGCCGGCCGCGATCTTCTCGATCAGTTGCGCGAGGGTGACCGAACCCGAGTTCCCCAGGTTCCAGATGTGGTAGCCCTCGCAGCGGTCGTAGGCCCGCACGATCCCATCGACGATATCCTCGACGAAGGTGTAGTCCCGGGCGGAACTTCCGTCGCCGAACTGCTGAATCTCTTCTCCCGCGGCCATCAGCCGCGCGAACTTGTGGATCGCCAGATCGGGCCGCTGTCCCGGCCCGTAGACGGTAAAGAAACGCAGACACGCCACGCGGATCCCGAACAGATGATGATGGGCGTGGCAGAGAATCTCCCCGGCCTTCTTGGTCGCCGCGTAGGGCGAAACCGGGTGGTCGACCAGGTCGTCCTCGGCAAAGGGAACCTTGTCATTGTTCCCGTAGACCGACGAGGACGAACCGAAGACGAAGCGGTCGACGCCATGCCTGCGACAGGCTTCCAGCAGCGTCACGGTGCCGTCGAGGTTGACCGAGGTGTAGAGCTCCGGCTCCTCGATCGACGGCCGTACGCCGGCCCGGGCGGCGAGATGGATCACACCGTCCAGGCCGCTATCGGCGAAGATCGACTCGACCGCGGTCCCGTCACGGATATCCCCCTCGACGAGGGTGTAGTTCTCGTGGCTCGAGACCATCGCGACGTTACGCCGTTTGATCGCCGGATCGTAGAACGGGTCGAAGTTATCGAGCACGGTCACCCGGTTGCCCTCTTCGAGCAACCGGCGAACCAGATGGGAGCCGATAAACCCCGCACCGCCCGTGACTAGGATGTTCCCCATCGGACAGCCGCTACAGTTTGTGGACCTTGCGCAGGCCGGTCTTGACCCCGCCGGTCGCGTTTCGCGTATCGAGAATCAACCCGGAGTGGCGCACGATCCACTTGAAGTCGTACTCGCTGTGGTCGGTGACCACGATGACCAGGTCCGCCTTCTTGAGGTTGGCCTCGGTCAGCGGCGTGCACTTACAGGTGGACTCCTCGAGCTTGATCCGGTCGTTGTAGGGATCGTGGAACTGAATCTTGGCGCCCCGCCGCTGGAGCAGGTTCAGGATGTCCAGCGCCGGAGATTCGCGTACGTCTCCGGTGTCCCGCTTGTACGACACACCGAGCACCAGGATCTTGGATCCCTTGATGCTCTTGCTGCGGTCGTTGAGCAGGCTGGCCGCCCGCCGGACGACCACCTCGGGCATCCCGCCGTTGATCTCCGAGGCCAACTCGATGAATCGGGCGGAGTAGTTGAGGGTCTTGAGTTTCCAGGAGAGATAGTGGGGGTCGAGGGGGATGCAGTGCCCGCCGATACCCGGCCCGGGATAGAAGCGCATGAAACCGAAGGGCTTCGTCGCCGCGCCGTCGATCACCTCCCAGACGTCCAGGTCGAGCTTTTCACACATCAACGCGACCTCGTTGACCAGGCCGATGTTGACCGCGCGGAACGTGTTCTCCAGCAGCTTGATCATCTCGGCAGCCTGGGTCGACGAGACAGGATGTACCGTCTCGATCGCCGTGCCGTACAGCATGCGGGCCGCCTCGGTGCACTTGGGCGTCGTGCCGCCGACCACCTTGGGCGTGTTGTGGGTGCCGTAGGTCTTGTTCCCGGGGTCGACCCGTTCCGGCGAGAAGGCCAGGAATAGGTCCTTGCCGGCCCGCAACCCCTTGGCTTCCAGGCGCGGACGAATGATCTCCTCGGTCGTGCCCGGGTAGGTGGTCGACTCCAGCACGATCAGCTGCCCGGCCCGTACCTCCTTGGCGATCTCCTCGACCGAGGAGACGATGTAGGAAATGTCTGGATCGCGGGTCTTACGCAGCGGAGTGGGGACGCAGATGAAGATCGCGTCCATCTTCCCGGTCCCGCGGTAGTGATCCTGGGCCTTGATCAGGCCCTTCTTGACCAGCGGCCTCAGCTCGGAGGTGGGCACGTCCTCGACATGGGACCGGCCTGCGTTGACCCCCTTGACCTTCCGGGAGTCCACGTCGATTCCCACCACGCGGAACCCGACGCGGGCGAATTCAACGGCCAGTGGCAGGCCGACATAACCCAAACCGATCACCCCGATACGGGCCTTGCGGCCTTCGATCTTCTGGATCAGCTGCTTGGAGGCATCCATGACAGACTTTTCCCTCGAGGTCGGCGCCGGAAAATCCCGGTCCGACAAGCGGTAAAATATAGATAGATCGTTGTTTGGGTGCCACGCCTGAGGGTGTGAAATCGGAGCAAATCCGCCCCGTACCAGCCCCCCGTCGACCCGACCAGCCGCGCCCCGCCCCGATTTGGAGCGTCAGAGCTGAGCCAGGGGTCCGGAACCCGGCCGAACCGACCTCGAGGAGCGATTCGCTCGGGCTCGCCGCGACCTGCTACTAGAGCGTGGCACTACAACCTCCAGGGCCTCCCGGATCCCCTCGACATTCCGGGCGACACTGAAGGACTTGATGCGCTCCTCGGCATTCCGCCCCATCGCAGTCAGGAGTTCCCGATCGGCGAGCAAGGAATGGATGTGCTCGGCGAGTCGGCCGGAATCTCCCCGGGGAAACACGAAGCCCGTCTCCCCCTCGAGCACCAGGTCCTCACGGCAACCCACGCCGTCGCTGACCAGGGACGGCCGGCCGAAGGTCATCGCCTCGTTGACCACGAGCCCCCAGCTCTCACCGTAGTCGGAGCACAGCACCAACGCATCGGATGCGGCGTGGTAGCGGCCGACCTGGGACTGATTGATGAACCCGAGCATCTTCAGGTGATCTCCCAGAACCGGGCGCACCTTCTCCTCGAACTCGGCTCGCAGCGGACCGTCTCCCATGACGATCACATGCAGATCGTCCCGGCGCCCCACGGCGCACAGCGCAGCTGCCAGTACCCCCGGGGCCTTCTTGGGCGAGATCTTCCCCGAGTAGAGCAAGGCCACGGCACCTGGGGGAATGCCGAGCTCGCTCCGAATCGCGTCCCGCTGCGGCAGAAACCGCTCGCGTTGGTCGGCGAACAAGCGGTCGTCAATGCAGTAAGGCGTATCGAAGATGCGTTCCTCGGCGACACCGAACTGGCGAAAGTGGCGGCGCATGTACTTCCCGACCGAAAGGAAGGCGTCGATACGGCGGTAGAGACCCTTGAGGGCGACATTTCGAACCGCCTCACGCAGTCTCGGGCGCCTCCCTCCCGTTTCGTCGCGGTTGTTGCCGCGGAACAGGACCGCCGCGCCGGCTCGACGAGCCCCTTCGATGGCCTGAAGATAGAAAAGCCGGGTGTACCCCGGTACCAGCAGCGCATCGAACTGCCCTTGCACCAGATGCTGACGGATCTGGGGCGCGCTGGAGGAGAACAGCCGCCGCACCATTCCCGGATCCACAACTGCGTTGCTCAAGGGCGCGCGGTTCTGCAGGAATCGATAGGAGTACCCCTCGAGGATCGGGGTATCCCACTCGACCGTCACGCCGAAGGCGGGGTTGTAGGTCGGCCTGGTGTTGTCGTCATTGGCGTAGAAGACCTGCAGATCGATATCGGGACAGGCCGCGAGTTCTCGAAAAAGCGGGACCTGAACCTGGATCGGATGGGTTGCGCACGCGGCGAGGCGAATGGCCATAGCTCCCCTCGAGGATTCCGACACGTAACGTTTCGTGGGAGTCTAACAGCGACTCGCCCGGCTTGAGCCGTCATTTTGCCGGAATCTCGAGCGGCTCATTCCTCCCGGGGCTGCTCGCCGGCCGCCTCTCCGGCCTCCTCCTGCAGCTCGATGCCCCGCTTTCGATAGCGACGCAGCAGCCATCGCATGAACTTGCTGTCGTTGACGCCGGTCGTCACCGCCTCGGCACCCTCGTAGAGGCCGCGTTCGTTGATCAGCGCGCCGATCGAACCTTCGCCGCGATTGATCTTGTCGGTGATCTCCCGCAGGTTGGCCAGGGTCGCCTGCAGGTCGTCGGCCGTGCGGCGAGAAAGTTCCTCGTCGTGGATCAACCGGCTGACGAGGCCGTCCCCGGTCTCCAGGGCCTCGGCCGTGCGGGCGAAGGAGGCTGAAGCCTGCCGCAGGTTTTCCGCCGACTGACGCAGCGGCCCCTCTTCGGCAAGCAGTTCTCGAATCGATGTCTTCTCGGCACCCACTTCACCGAGAAGCCCGGCAAGATCCTCGATCGCCGCACCGAGGTCATCGACCTTCGTCGCGAACTCCCGGTCGAACAGTAACCGGCCGGCAAAACCCCGCCCGGCCTTGATCTGCCCGGTCACGTCCTCGAGATTCAGCAGGATGCCCTGCAGATTGGAAAGACCCTCGCGACCGAACTCGGGGTTCTGGATCATCTCGCCCAGCACGCTTTCGCCCCGCTCAAGCGGCTCCAGAATCCCCTTGAGCGACTGGGTCACCTCGTTCAGATTCTCCGCGATATCTTCGCCCTGCTCCAGAAGCCCCTCCTCATCGAGCAGAGGCACGAGGGATCCCGGCGGTAACTGAGGCGACTCGGTCGAACCGGAAACGATCTCGACGTACTTTTCACCGGACAACAACTGCAGGATGCGCAGAGCAGCGCGGGAATCTTCGCGGATGCGGGCCGTGTAGAGGTTGTCCACCCCGAGAAGCACTTCGATCCCCTCGACGGCGCTATCCGCGGGCAGGCTGACGCGGCGCACCGTCCCGACCTGCACGCCGGAGATCATCACCGGAGAACCTTGTCGTAACCCCACGGTATCGGGGAAGACGACCCGGTAGTCCGTCTTCTGCGCGAAGAACACCGACTCTTCGCCGACAACCATCACGGCCAGGGACAGGACGGACAGCGCAAGCGCCGCCACCACTCCGATGGTCAGATCGCGCCCGCTTCGTCTACGCATAACCGCCTCCGGTAAGAAACCTGCGGAGCAGGGGTTCTTGGGTGCGCCGGGCCTCGTCGACGGTTCCATCGAACCGAATCTGCCCTTCGTGCAGGAATGCCATGCGGTCCCCCACGGTAAACGCCGACTGGATATCGTGGGTCACGACGATCGACGTCACCCCGAGGCGCCGCTGCAGCTCGCGAATCAGCTGGTTGATCGCGTTGGAGGTGATCGGATCCAGCCCGGTAGTCGGTTCGTCGTAGAGCAGGGCCCGCGGCGCCAGGGCGATCGCACGGGCCAGGGCGACCCGCTTGCGCATGCCCCCCGACAGATCGGCGGGCATCAACTGCTCGACGTTCTCCAGCTCGACCATGCCGAGCACCTCCAGAACCCTGGCCGAGACCGCATCCCGATCCATGTCGGTGTGTTCGACCAGGGCGAATGCGACATTGTCGAACACCGACATCGAGTCGAACAGGGCCCCGCCCTGAAACAGCATCGAGACCTTCATCCGCGTATCGCGCAGCTCTTCTTCGCTCCGGTCGCCGATTGAAACGCCGTCGACGAACACCTCACCGCGGTCGGGCTGGTGGAGTCCGATCGTGTGCTTGATCAGGACCGACTTCCCGGAGCCCGACCCACCGAGCACGACCGTCGTATCTCCCCTGGGCACCTCGAGGTTGACCCCTCGAAGCACGTGCTTCTCCCCGAAGCTCTTGTGCAGGTCGACAAAACGGATAAAAGCGTCTTCCACGGTCAAGCCCTAGAACAACAAGAAGATCTTGGTCAGAAAGAAGTCTGCGATGATCACGAAGATCGACGCGGTGACCACGGTATTCGTCGTGGCCTTGCCCACGCCGTCCGCCCCGCCGGTCGCCCGCATCCCGTTGTAGCAGGCAACGGTGCCGATAATCACCGCGAAGAACACCGTCTTACCCACGCCACTGCCGATATCGCCCAGAGTCAACGAGGCCACGGCCCGGCTCATGAAGTAGGAACGGGTCTGGCCGATCTCGAAGACCGCCATCAACAGGCCGCCGAAGACCGCAACCGTATCGGCGAGGATCGTCAAGATCGGAACCATGACGATCAGAGCACCCACGCGGGGAACAACCAGCTTCTTGACCGGATCCGCGGCCAGCGCCCGAAGAGCGTCGACCTGCTCGGTGACGGCCATCGACCCCAGCTCCGCCGTGATTCCGGCGCCGACCCGCCCACTGATCATCAGGGCGGTCAGAACGGGCCCCAGCTCCCGGACCACAGAGACGGTGATGATGTCTCCGACGAAGGTCTTGCCGCCGTACGCAGCCAGGGAGTACGCCGTCTGAATCGAGAGCACCATGCCCGTGAAGAGCAGGGTCAGGTTGGTGATGGTGAGGGAGCGCACGCCGACCTGGTAGAGCTGCTCGAGCCACAGTTCGAACTCGAACGGCCGCCGCAACCCCTGGCGGAGGGTGTCCCCGGCCAGACTCACCATGCCGCCGAGTTCCCGCAGGAATGGCGATACCAGGTTGATCACCGAGCGCCCTCGAACGGCAGCCGCTCGTTCACGGCAGCCTCGCTTCCGAGCCGCGCCCCTTCGATCGTGAGGTGCTGCATTCTCCCCGTAACTGCACCGGCTCGCGGTAAGTTCAGCATGGCCTGGCTTCGGGGCGGTTTTCGCCCCGGATGCGCCACCGGGCCAGCATAGGGGCCTCTTCGGGTCGGGGTCAAGCCGCCGGCGAACAGCCCCTCGGACTTCGGGCAGGGCTATACTGTCCGCCGTTCCCGCCGCTCCTGGGAGGATCGTCCGTTGATTCGCGGATTTCTGAGCCTATGCACCCTGGTCGCACTGACGATCCTGCTCGGGCTGCCGGCACTCCTTGTCGCGTTGCTCCATCGCCGCAGCTACGCCGTGAAGCGCTTCGGACGCTACTGGGCCAGGGGCACGCTGGCGGTCATGGGCGTTCGGCGCACCTATCACGGCCTCGAACATCTCGAATCGGTCCTCCAGGGGGGCTCGGCCGTGCTCGTGGCCAACCACATGTCCCTCACCGACGTGCTTCTCCTGGTCGAGATCCTCCCGGTCAACATCCGCTTCGTGGCCAAGGAGTCCCTGTTCCGGGTGCCGCTCTTCGGCATGCTGCTCCGCGCCGCCGGCTACATCCCGATCGACCGAACCGACCGCAACCGGGCCATTCGGAGCCTCGAGAAAGCCGCCGCGTTGATCCGGGACGGGGACCCGGTTCTCGTGTTCGCAGAGGGTACGCGGAGTCGAAAGGGACGGCTTCAACCCTTCAAGAAGGGGGCTTTCCATCTCGCCGTCCAGGCGGGAGTCCCGGTGATTCCCGTGGCCATCTCCGGCACCTGGAACATCGTGCGGCCTGGCGGCTTCCGCGTGAGACCCGGAGAGGCCAAGGTCAGCTTCGCAGAACCGGTTTCCGGGGTCGTAGAGCAGCGCGGGGATATGCGCGCGCTGATGCAGACCGTACGGCGCGCTATCGCCTCACGGCTGGCACCTGACGAGATTCCTCCGGTGGAGTGGGGCGAGCAGGCTCAGGCCCGATGAGCACCCTCGCCCGCCGCTCGCTGGAGCGGCGCCTGGCCTACCGCACCTCGCGCAACCCCACCCTCAGGTTGCTCCGGGAGTTATCGCGGGAGACCCAGGTGACGGTATGGCTCGTTGGCGGCGCGGTGCGCAATGCAGCCCTGGGCCTCCCGGGCAAGGACCTGGATCTGGTTTCCGGACCCGGAACCCGGCGCCTCATCCCACGCATCCAGGAGGCGCTGCAGAGCAAGGGCCACCGGTTCCGCAAGCGAGGCGTCACGACCTGGCGATTCCTCGGCGCCGACGACGGACTCGACCTCGTAGACGCCTCCCGGCGCGGGGTCGAAGCGGACCTGCGTCGACGAGAACTCACGCTGAACGCCATCGGCTACGACCTGGTGGAGGCTCGACTCATCGACCCGCTGGGTGGGCTGGCGGACCTACGCCGAGGACGGCTGCGCATGCCGACCGCCTCGGCATTCGCCGAGGACCCGCTGCGGGCGCTGCGCCTGGCCCGATTCCGCGCACAGTTCCCCGGCTTCTCCATCGAGTCCGCGACCCGAGCCGCCGCCGGGGCCCAGGCCGGCCGGCTGCGCCGCAAGGCGGTGGAGCGGATTCGCGAGGAGCTGGACAAGACCCTGGTCGCCCGGGCTCCGCATGTCGGTCTCGGCGAGATCGACGCCCTCGGCCTGCTTCCTGCGGTGCTGCCGGAACTCACGCCGATGCAAGAGTGCGCCGCCGGGGATCGACGCCCCGACGTCTGGACCCACACCCTGATGGCTCTGGAGCGAAGCACCCGCGCCGCCCGCCTTCCCGGCGGCGACATCATGCGCGATGCCGAACAGCGCAGCCTGCTGCGCTGGTCGCTGCTGCTTCACGACATCGCCAAACCCGATACGATCGATGAGCGGGGCGAGCGGCCCACGTTCCACGGACACGAGGTGCTGGGCGCCGGCGCCGCCTCGAGGTTGCTGGAGCGCCTGCGCGCCCCCAAAGCCTTTCGCCGCCGGGTCTCGAATCTGGTCGCCTGGCACCTGCGGCCGGGACACCTCGCCGACGCCGGCGCACCGTCACGGGGCATTCGACGACTCGCCGCCGAGGCCGCCGACGACCTGCCGGTCCTGGTGCTGCACGCCGCGTGCGATGCGCTGGGCTCGGGGGTCGAGGATCCCCGCCGTTGGGCCGGGTTGCGTGGCGTGCTTCGCCGGTTGCTCGCGTCCCCGCGCCGCCTCGCGGATCGCAAACCGCTGCTCTCGGGGAACGAGGTGATGGAGCTGCTGAACCTCGAACCCGGCCCACAGGTCGGTCGCGCGCTCTCGCTACTGGCCGATGCCGTGCACGGGGATGAGGTGCACAATCGTCGCCAGGCGCGGCGCTACCTGCGAGATGCCTGGGCGAGACGATCCGGCGAGGGAGGCTAGATCGCGTACCCGGCCTGCTCCATCACGGGGCCGCAGATGCGAACGAACTGCTCTTTCTGCGTGTCCGTCCAGGCATCCCAACCGGGGAAGCTGGTGTTCTTGCTCGGGTTCTTGGGACGATTGGCCTGATGCGCCCACACATCCTCGGGCACGTCGATATCGAGACGCTCGGCAACCTGCTCGACGAACGCTTCGTAGGATCCGACGATCTCCTCGAAACGCGCCATCGGTAGGCCATGAGCCAACAGGTCCCGGTTGGTGCTGGCCCAGTACCAGCAGACACGGCCGAATCGGTCGAGGCTGTCCCACTCAGGCGCCAGAGGATCGTCGGGACGAGGCCGCACATTCGAGGTGAAGCTGTCCGCAGGGGTGAAGGCCCTGCGATTCATGATCGAGCGCACCACCGGCCGGCCGTCGCGAATCAGATGCAACAGTGTCGGCGCCCAGCGCTCCTGTAGCGCCGTGACGTGGTAGCGCAGGTAGCTGTTCACTTCACCGTAGACCGTGCACTTGTGCGACTGGATCCGAGCGGCCAGCAACCGCTCCCGGGCACCGCCGAGGAAATCGGCGGCGGATTCGGGCCGGAAGAAGGCGTCGGCCAGGGCATCCTCATCCCCCGGTGTCTCGTGAAACACCGCGCATCCTTCGGCGCGGCCCAGCAGGTCGGCGAGGAACGTCGTTCCTGAACGCCCGAGCGCAACGACGAAGAACATCCGCGTACGGTCCAGCGTATTCCGCACGGCATCGCGGTCGAATCGCAAGAGGCTCTGGCGCAGTCGAATGCCGTTCATGGGATGGGCTCCAAGTGGGATCTACGGGGAGAAATCAATGGAGTAAAGGTCAATATACGCCGGATTCCAGGGGGTGCTACGGCCAATGGCCGAACGTCAGGCCGCCGGCTCCGGAGAGGCAGCAGCCCGTGCCGGCTGCAGCCAGCCCATCTTGCGACAACCCCATTTCAGCAGCGCAAGCAACAACAGAACCTTGATCATGCCGGCGAACTCGGCGAGCAACGCGCCCTCGATGACCATGGTCCGCATCAGCAGCAAGATGTAGATGCCGCGGTCGAGGGACATCGTCGGCGTGCCGTAGGCGAATCGTCGATAGAACCAGCGAGTACCGAGGCCGATCAGCGCCATGCCGATGAGTATCCCGGGGAGATCCGCCTCCCAATACAGTTCACCGGGCAGCGAAGGGGCAATACTGGTCAGGGTGTCGGTCGCGTGGACCACGCGGAACCGGTAGCCGAACTCGAGCCCGATACTGAGTTCGGGTTTGTCGGGCCAAACAATGCGCGGGATGAGAATGATGGCCGGAGCCATCAAGTAGCTCTCACCTTTCTGGTACGGCACCCAACGTCCTACATCCCGTAGGACGACTGCCAGAGAATTGACCAGCGCGAGACGGCTCTGAAGCGAGCCGACCGAACGGTCCATGTACTCGTCACCGTCCCAGTTCTGCATCGTGTCGAAGGTCTCGGAGAGCCGCTCCCCCACCGACAGCGACCAATCCTGAAAACGAACCGCGTTGTAGAGCGGAAACAGGACGAACACCAGAATCAGGAACAGTGCGATCAAGAACGCCCAGGGCACCTTGCGGCGGGCGTACCAGAATGCGACCAGAGGGACCAGCACCAACGTGATCGTGGTCTGCTTGCGGCTGACGTATGCCTGGGCGATCAGCATGGTCGCGGGGATCATGAAGGCGAAGTAGGCATACTTCTGGCTGCGCGTCGCCTTGCCCGAAAGGATGATCAGGTTGATCAGGCCCCAGGCCAGGATGAACAGGAACGAGAGCTGCCCGAGCAAGCTGGTCAGCCCGCTCAGGGCGGAAGCGCCGACGTAGCGCGAGCGGAACACCTCCGCCCACACCAGGAAACCGAGAAGCCCGATTCCGCCCAGGGCCACGAAGAACTGCGGCCCCTTCGGAATCCAGTGCTGGCGCTTGCGATCCCCGCCCAGCTTTCCGGAGAGAGGTCCGTAGTAGCCGGCGAGGAAGGCGAGGTAGCCGAGCAAGGCGTAGAACGCGGCCTTCGGGATATAGGGCAGGAGGTGAATGTCGTAGGCGATACCCGGGTCGTGCATGACCCAGATGCTGCCCGCGCCGAAGTTAAGGAAATAGATCAGCCCGAACGGGTGGATGAACTCGAAGTAGTCGAGGTTCCCGCGAATGAACCCGATCCACGCCGGCAGGAAACAGGCCACCGCCATGACCGCGACCGTGATGTACAGGCCGAGCATCGTCGGCTCGACCCGCGAGATCGCCAGCAGCAGCAGGGCCGCCACCACGGAGAGGGTCGCCGCGAGTAGGGAGTTGCGGGAGCGTATCGACGAAATGGGCTGGTCGATCGTCATGATTGAAGTGGGCTCCGGAGCAGCAAACCCTGCCCCAGCTTGTCTTTATACCCCTTGACCTGCTCGTGCGCCACCGTGGGCTCAGCCCTGGCGCGAGACCTCCCGCCACAACGCCAGAGCCATGATCAGGACGACCGTGGCGCTGCCGCATACCAGCGCCCAGGGCGCCCCGACGACGCCGAATCGGCCGATAAGCCCGATCGCAGCGGGAACCAGCACCGCGAGGCCGGCCCACTCGGCCCAGGTCACCGGCAGGGTCCGGCCGAGCCCCTGCATCGCGACCTTGAGTAGATGGTCGATTCCACGCAAGAATGTGCTGATCAGGGCAACCAACGACAGGCTGATCGCGCCCTCGAACTCCCGGCCGAAGGCCATCGGAACCGCCCAGGGAGTCGCCGCCGCCACCGCCAGGACGCTGATTCCGGCCACACCGAGGGTCGCCAGCCCCGCCTTTCGGATGAAAACGAGCTGCTCCGCGCGATTCTCGATCCCCGCCAGGCGGGAGAAGGTCACCCCCGTCAGGGCGGTCACGGGCAGTTGGGCGATGCGGGACCAGGAGATCGCCACGGCATAGAGACCGAGTTCCTGCGCCGGGAGCATCCCCGCGATGATCAATCGGTCGAGACTCTGATTCAGCGCCTGGGGCGCTGCGCCCAGGGTGAGCGGCAGGCCATAGGTCAACATGCGGCGCCCCGCCCCCGGCATCGGCCGTAGGTCGCGGCCGATCAAATCGCGGACGGCGAAGGTCATCGCCAGGGATGCGACAAGAAACGCGCCCAGGTAGCCGAACAAGACGGCCCCGGGGCTCGGCATGGCCAGGAGGAACAGCGCCAGGATCACGCCGAGCCACAGCACCGGGCTGACCAGGCGCAACCGGTTCCAAACGGAAATCCGGTGCAAGGCCCTGGAGGTGCTGATGGGAAACAGATGGATCGCCGTGGGCACCAGCAGCAGCGTGTAGATCTGGCCGAGCCGCACGACCTCGGCACGCTGTCCCGACAGGAACCAGGGAGTCAGGGCAACGACCGCCAACATCAACGGCACGCCGATTCCCAGCATCAGCAGCGTCGACGTCATGGCCCAGCGGCCGGCGCGATCCCGATCGCGGGCGCCGAAGTAGATGACCGCCTGGGGCAAACCCAGCTGCCCGACCATGCAGAGGATCATCGGCAACGCCTGGGCCGCGGCCAGTTCGCCACGCCCGGCGGCGCCGAGCAGTCGAGCAAGCAGGATCCCGGACCCGATGTTCAATCCGGCGATCGCCAGATTGATCAGGAAAGACTCGAAGACCTCGCTGCCGAACGAGCCTTTCTTGGGAGTCAGGCGCCGCAGCGAGCCGGAGAGGATGCCGCGGAGTGAGTTCACGACATCGTCGGCTGCCCGACGATTGCATAGAACACACGGTGCAACGCGCGTCCGAACCAAGAGGTGTAGATCAACCGGGTCAGGTACTTGCTATGGAAGAACGTCAACACCATCCAGTTTCGCGGTGTTCGTTTGAGCACGGCCTCGTACTTGAGCTCCGCCAGGCGCGCGGGATCGTGTTCGATCTCGTCGAGGCTTCGGGGAACGAAACCATGCTTCATCGCATGCTTCAGATGGGCAATGCTCGCCGGATCGACAGACATCAACGCGCACATGTAGCGGTCGAACTCACCCAGCGTGTCCGCCTGAATGATCAGGTCCTTGCGCAACGGCTTGCCGTCGAGAGGGCCGTTCTCGTCCAGGAACCATGTCCCGTCAGCGATCACCATCGGGGACGGCAGCGACTGGTTGACCGCGAGCAGGGAGGGATCGATCATGTAGTGGAAATTCATGCGCAGCGCGTCGGGCACCACGCCCCATTGGTTTTTCATCGCCAGGGTGACGCCGGTCATGCAATGCACCTTCGGCACCGGCATCGTGATGAACACGTCGATTTCGTCCCGCAAGAACTTGGAGAACGGCAGCTTGATGCGACGAAATCCCCGGCGCACGTCCAGATGCACCCACTCGGACTTGGTCAGGTTGCAGAATCTCGCGCCGTGGCGAGCGACCATCTCGGGGATACCGTGGCCTTCCATCGCCTGTTCGCATTGCCACGCGCCGTAGCCGCCGTCCGATTCGACGACCCACACTTCATTGCCCCGCTTGCGCAACTCGACGACCACTCGCTCCAAGACCTCGGGGGTCGTGGTGACTCCCGGCTTGTGCCGCGGGTAGGTCAAGTTGGGCTTGATCGCGACCCGCTTGGCCTCGGGCCAGGGCAAGTCCAACGGATCGTTCCTGTCGAAGACTCGTATCATGAGCCGCCCGCCTCCATGGTCGGGGCCTCGGAGCCCCGCCCAATGCAACGCAGATAGTCTTTCACCAATTCGCGGCCGATCCGCTCCAGACTGAACTCCGAGCGAACCGCCGCCGCCGACCGTTCTCCGTCGAACGTCCGCGCCTCGGCCAACCAGAGATCCAGGCGCTGCGCCCAGGTGCCCGCATCGTTGGGAGACACGCTGCCGGAGCAGCCAAGATCTCCGACGTAGGTCTTCAGCGGCACGCCCTCGGACAGCAACACTTCGGTGCCCTGAGCCAGCGACTCCAACGCCGTATTGCCGAAGCTTTCCCCCAGCGAGGGCAGCACCGTCAGATCGACCGATGCGTAGGCCCTTGCCAGAGCGGCGCCATCGTGCTGGCCCATGAAATGTACACGCTCCGCGACGCCATGTCCGCGGGCGAGTTCTTGCAACCGGGCGCCGTAGTTGGCTTCATCGGCTCCAAAGACCGCCAGGTGTAGACGCTCGGAGCAGCGGGCCAACGCCGGAATCACGATTTCGAAACCTTTGCGCGGGTGGACACGGCCGAATATCCCGAGGATGCGGTCGGACTCCCCGATCCCGAGCTCCGAACGCAGCCCGTTCGGATCGGGAACATGCCGCTGGGCGAACTCGATCGGATTGTGGCTGACGAACCCCGGGGCTCCTCCCAGAGCATCTCGGCTGTTCTCCAGTTCCTGGGCGCTGGCGAACTGAACCGCCCGGGCGCCGCGAACCGCGCGCCCCTCGATAGCCCGCCAGTAGAGCGCCTTCTTTCCCGCCTTCTCGGACATGGAAATCGACTCGAGGGTCCCCCGAGGGACCACGACGTAGGGCACTCCCCGCATGCGGCAGAGCCGTGGCACAATCAGCATCGGCCAGGTCCAGACCCCCTGGATCACCACCAGATCGACCCGACCGACCCCGCGCCACGCCGCAGCAAGCAGGCCTGGAGCCAGGGCGAAACGCCGAACCGCACTCCCCGCTCCGCGGATCGGCAGGGTGCGGATCGAGATCCCCTCCTCGACCCGCCTTCCCGCAGGCACCCGGCCTTCCAGATCCGCATTGGTCGTCAGGACCTCAACCTGAGCACCCGAGCGATGCAGCGCCCGGCACATGTTCCACACGGAGCGAGCCTGCCCGCCCCAGGACCAGGCGGGCGGAAACACCCCGCTGACGACCAGAATATTCACCGCGCCAACATACGCGCGTCCGCCTCCGAACGCACCCGGGAGAGTTGCCGAGACTCCAGGCGGGCCTCGGCCCGGGCGGCGCGGTCCAGCCAGCGGGCAAGCTCCAACTCCATCGTCTCCCGGGCCGCCTCGTAGCGCGGGGCCGGATGACGCCGGGATTCCCGCAACCAGGTGGCCCGCAGCCGGCGAGCCACCGAGGCCAGCTCGGGCAACGCGGGCGCCTCCTCCCGGCGCAGCATCTGCTCCTGCCGCAGGCCGGACCAGATCTGCAGGGTCGCGCGATCCAGCGACATACGGGCGTGCTGCACCCGATGGCGCAGAGCCGGCTGCTCGGCCACCGCCTGCTCCGCCCGGTCGAACCAGGCGTGGGCCTTCGACACGAGGTCCAGATCCAG
>CAZBZH010000002.1:16654-28995 GCA_964496265.1 uncultured Acidobacteriota bacterium
CGTAGGGCCGGATGGGACAGTCAGCAGCCTCGGAACGCCGCTGGAGTTCGGCCAGGTAGTCGCCGATCTCCGGAGCGGCGGGCCCGTAGAACCCGGCGAGGAACTCGTCGACCAGGGCGTGGACGTCCCTCTGCGGATCCTCCAACAACTTGGTCAGGACCCACAACTTGAGATCCCGCATGTCCGAGGTCACCGCCTGGGTGTGCTGAACGAACACCCCCTCAACGCCCTGGTCGTGGAAGAACCGGTAGTCTCGTGCCAGCGCGCCCAGGTTCCACAACGGCAGGTCCCCCGGCGGCCCGAAGGTCACGCCGTAGTCCCAGACCCGAAGCCGCGGGGTGATCGCCGCCCAACCGTCGAAGAACTCCCGGTACTTGCGGTTCTCCTCATCGAGGATCGAACGGGAGAAATCCCGCCATTGCAGCCCTGAGAGCCGGATGATCACCTCGTCCCCGGGCTTGTCGATCCGTGGGGGGGCCAGCGTGTAGTAGTAGGCCAGGGTATCGATCCGGACGTGGGGGTAGTCCTTCTCGATCGCCTCGGCCAGGCGGTTGACGAACCCCAGCAACAGGCCGGACTCCCCCCGGCGCCCGACCTCCCGGCGGCAGGCCGGGCAACGGCAAGCCCGCCCCCAGTCGTTGGGCCCCACGTGATAAAGCGTCGGCGGCTGCCGGCGCGCCCGCCTGGCCTTGGACTCGCCGAGTTCGATGAACTCGCGCAGCCGGGTCTCCATCGCCTGGTAGAGCCCCTCGTTGGTCAGGCAGAGCTGCCCCTCGGCCACCCGCACCCCCTCGATCTCCGAGTAGTACTCGGGATGCTCGGCAAAATGCTCGTCAGGGGGCAGGTAGCGGGCAAAGGTATGCACCATGAACGGTGGGCCGTAGCGCTCGGCACCGCCGTAGGCCTCAGGAGCTTCTCCGTAGTGGCCGTTGATCCGATTCCTGGCGAAGAACAGCGGCGCGCCCAGCTCACCGTGGATATCCCGGTAGCTGAAGGCCGGCCGGCCCCGGGCGTCGATCGGCGCCAACTCCAGGGTCTCGTGCCGCGGGACGTGGGTCACGTAGCGGCTCCACCAGCGCACGCCGACATGGTCCTCGAGAAAGCGGAAGACGGCGTAGAGGCTGCCTCTGGGCCGTCCTCCCCCCAGAATCAGGCCCTCGGGCACGGTGCGGATCGCCCACTCCTCGGCCTCGAAGGACTCGAATCGGATCCCATGTTCCCGTGCAGCCCGGGTGTTCCCGACGTAGATTGCCGGGTCCCCTGGCCGGGTACGCCGCTCCCGCCGCACCCGGAAGCGCATCCCGGTCGCCTGTTCGAGGTGGTTCGCCAGCTCCCGGGCAGCCGTCCGTTCCGGCCCGCTGGCCTGGCGCGGGAGGTAAATGCGGAGCGGTGGTCGGCCGGGATCGGCCAGAACCAGCGGCTCCGGTGCTGCCGCATCCCTGGAAGCGGCCTCGACCGGTGCGGCAACCGGCACGGAAGCCACGAGGGTAAGGCCCAGGATCCAGGCGATCAGGCGAAAACTCATGCCGTAAAGGTACCGATCCCGATGCCCCCGCGCACCGGTGGCGGGCCGCGAAGCGAGGTCTATATATTGTGCAACGTCCGTGAACTAAAGGGTTTCTGGAACCCTCCCCGCCGCCGGAGACAAACCGTTCTGCCGGCCTGGAGAGCCTCGTGATCGGGAAAGAGGGCGCTGTCGCCGTGACCGGAGGCCGGGGGTTTCTCGGCCGTTTCGTGATCGAGGAGCTGAGGTCCCGTGGGTACGACAACCTGTTGCCCCTGGGATCCGCAGATTTCGACCTGGTGGATCCTCGAGCAACCGATGAGTTCTTCGCCGAGCACCGCCCCCAGGCGGTGATCCATCTGGCCGCCGCCGTCGGCGGCATCGGCGCCAACAAGGAGAACCCCGGCTGGTTTTCCTACGCCAACACCCTGATGGGCGCCAACGTCCTCGAGTGCGCCCGCAAGTACGAGGCTCGCAAGGTCGTGACCATCGGCACCATCTGCGTGTATCCCGGCGACGCCCCGGTGCCGACCCCGGAAAGCGCCATGTTCGAGGGTTTTCCCGCCTTCGACACCGCGCCCTACGGGATCGCCAAGCGCAACGTGTGGATGATGGGTGCCGCCTATCAGCGGCAGTACGGCTTGAACGCGGTCTTCCTGATTCCGACCAACCTCTACGGCCCTCACGATCATTTCGACGAGGCAAAATCCCACGTGATTCCGGCGCTGATCCGGCGCTTCATCGAGGCCCGGGAGAACGGCACCCCCGAGGTGATGATCTGGGGCGACGGCTCCGCGACCCGGGAGTTCCTCTACGCCGCCGACGCCGCCCGGGGCATCGTCGACGCCCTGGAGCGCTACGACGCCCCGGAACCGGTCAACCTCGGCACGGGCAACGAAGTCTCGATCAAGACCCTGGCCGAGGAAATCAAGGCCCAGACCGGCTACGAGGGTGCCCTGACCTGGGACACCGACAAACCGACCGGCGCCCCGCGGCGCAGCCTGGCGGTGGAGCGCGCGCAGGAGGCCTTCGGCTTCCAGGCGGACACCCCGTTCAAGGATGGCCTGCGCCGCACGATCGAATGGTACGAACTCGAACGCAAGAAGGACTGACCGCATGTACGACGACAATCGGGTCTGCATCATGGGGATGGGCTACGTCGGCCTGACCCTCGCCGTGGCCATGGCCGAGAACGGCTTCGAGGTCCACGGCATCGAGATCAACCCCGAGATCCTCGAGACGATCCAGGACGGCAAGGCACACTTCTACGAGGCCAATCTGGACTACATGATCCGGCGCAATCTGGAGAAGGGCCGGCTCAAATTTAGCGAGACGATTCCCGAGGGCGACTCCTTCGACGTCTACGTGGTCACCGTCGGCACGCCGCTGGATGACAACAAGAAGCCGCGCATGGACATGATCCAGCGGGTCTCCCAGCAGATCGCCGACCACATGAGCGACGGCGCCCTGATTATCCTGCGCTCCACCGTGCGGCTGGGCGCCTCGCTGAACGTGGCCAAGCCGAAGTTCGACGCCAGCGGCAAGAAGTTCGACCTGGCCTTCTGCCCAGAGCGTACGATGGAAGGCCGCGCCCTGGCCGAGCTGCCGGTGCTGCCCCAGATCGTCGGCGGCATGAACCGCCAGTCCCAGGACCGGGCGGGCACGATCTTCCAGCGCATCACCCCGACGATCCTCAAGGTCTCGAGCATTCAGACCGCCGAGCTGATCAAGCTGCTGGACAACTCCTACCGCGACCTGTTCTTCGCCTTCGGCAACGAGGTGGCGCTCCTTTGCGAGGCCATCGGCGTCAACGCCACCGAGGTGATCAAGACCGCCAACCTGGGCTACGAGCGCACCAACATCGCCTGGCCCGGCTTCGTCGGCGGCCCGTGCCTGGAGAAGGATCCTCACATCCTGGTGGAGTCGGTTGCCGACACCGGATTCCTGCCGAAGATGATCCACACCGCGCGGCACCTGAACGAAGACCTGGTGCAGCATGTGTTCGACCGCACCATGCGCATGATCGACAAGAAGGACAACCTTTCGATCGGCATCATGGGCATGGCCTTCAAGGGCCGCCCCGACACCGACGATCTGCGTGGGTCCCCGTCGCTGTGGATGATCGACCACATCCGCAAGACGATGCCCTCGGCCACGATCAAGGCCCAGGACTATGTCTGCAAGGACGACGCGCTGGCCAAGCTAGGCGTGCAGCCGGTCGACGATCGCGAGGCCTTCGCCGGCAGCGACATCGTGCTGATCCTCAACAACCACCCGCGCTACGAGACCCTGGACGTCGAGACGCGGGCGACGACCATGAACAACCCGGGTGTGATCTACGACGCCTGGAACGTGGTCTACCCCAACATCGATCTTCCCCAAGGAGTGAAACTCTGTGCCCTCGGAGCGTAAGTACCTCGTAACCGGCGGAACCGGCTTCCTCGGATCGGCTCTGGTCAAGGCCATGGTCGACCGCGGAGACGACGTCCGCGTGTTGGACAACAACTTCCGCGGCTCCGCCTCGAAGCTGGGCGAAGCCTACCTCGACAAGATCGAGATGGTCGAGGCGGACATCCGCGATGCCGACGCCGTCGACGAGGCGACCCGGGGCGTGGACATGGTCTGTCACCTGGCGTTCATCAACGGGACCAAGCATTTCTACGAGATCCCCGAGGTGGTGCTGGACGTCGGCATCCGCGGCACCCAGAACACCCTGGAGGCGGCGATCAAGCACGGGGTCAAGGAATACGTGTTCGCCTCGAGCTCCGAGGTGTACCAGACTCCCCCGTCGGTCCCGACCGACGAGCAGGTGCCGACCTGCATCCCCGACACCCTGAACCCGCGCTACTCCTACGGCGGCGCCAAGCTGATCGGGGAGATCCTGGCCTTCAACTACGGGCGCAAGCACTTCGACCGCACCCTTGTCTTCCGCCCGCACAACGCCTACGGGCCGGACATGGGCTTCGAGCACGTGATTCCCCAGTTGGCCCTGCGCATGCGCCGGGCGGCAGCGGAGGCCGGCGGCGGCAAGATCCCCTTCCAGATCCAGGGGGACGGTTCGGAGACCCGGGCATTCAACAACGTCCACGACTTCATCGCCGGACTGCTGCTGGTCATCGACAAGGGTGAGGACCGCAACCTCTACCACATCGGCACCAACGAAGAGGTCAGCATCCGCGACCTGGTGCTGAAGATCGCCGAACAGCTCGGCGTCGAGATCGAGATCCAGAGCACCCCCCGGCCGGCCGGCGGAACGCCCCGCCGCTGCCCGGACATCTCCAAGCTCCAGCAACTCGGGTACGCGCCCAGGATCTCGCTGGATGAGGGGCTGCGGGAGATCGTCGCCTGGTACGCTGAATGGGCCGACGCCAACCCGGAAAAGGCGAGTCTCCTCTCGGCGATCTGAACCCGATTCGGGGCTGCCGCCAGGAAGCGAACGATGGAACCACGCGTCGAATCCGGGTGTGATCGATGAAGGCCGCCAACGAGGCGCCCGGGAGGCCCGTGGCATGGCTCCTCGCGCCCCTGTTGCTCTACGCCTACCCGGTACTCTACGCCCTGGCGTCGCGCTCGAAGTCGCCGGATATCCTGGGGCGCTACTCCAAGGCCTTCTTCGCGTTCAACCTGTGGAACGTGGCCCTGGTGCTGCTGACCCTCTATGCCTGGCGGCGTGGAGGACTGAAGCTGCTGGCTTTGGCCTACGTCCTGATCGTGATCGGAACCGCTCTCGTCCCGGCCAACAGCCAGCTGCTCGAGATGCCCGGGCTGTCCCTGATCATGCCGGTCATCCGGCTCCTCTGCGGGGGTGCGATCGTCTTCGCGGGCTTCCTCGAAGCGCGGCGCGCTTCGGGGAAGGTGGCTCCCCTGGCACTCTCACTGGGAGCCGTTCTGATCTTCCTCTCCATGATCGACCTCACCCTGCTCGGTGTCCTGAGCCTGCGACCGGCGCAAGATCGATCCCTCGAGGGCTTTCGAGTGGAGCAGGACTCGAACCGAGCCACGGACGACGATATCGTCCTGATCGGCGACTCCTTCGTCTGGGGCCAAGGGGTGGAGGTCGCCGAACGGATGGGAGATCGTCTCCAGGCGATCCGTGCCCCTGACTCCCCGGAGGGCCGGGTCCTGAGCCTCGGAGTCCGCGGCACCGATCTCAGCGACTACGCGAAACACCTGAGAGACATGCCGCCGGACAGCCGCGCGGAGGTGGTGGTCATCGCGTTCTACATGAACGACATGCCGGCACCGACCACCGCCCGCAATCGGGCGGTCAACCTGTTGAAGAGCTTCGGCCAGAGCTTCGCCAGCCTGCGCTTTGTCGCGGATCATCTCGCGCGAATCTGGACCCCCGACGTCGACGCTTATCACGACTTCGTCATCGGCTGCTACGAGCCCGCCCACCCGACCTTCGGCCCGCGGTGGCAACGCCTCGAAGATCAGGTTGCCGCAACCGGCGGACTCGCCGTGGAGCGGTCGCGGCAGACTCCCCTGTTCCTGATCATCCCGCTGATGGTCGACTATGCCGAATACCCCCTCACCGAAGCCCACGACTCGATCGCGGCCCTGGCCGAACGTGCCGGGTTCGAGGTGATCGATCTACTTCCCCGTTTTCGGCAGGACATGGGGGATGGCACACCCTACCGGGCGGCCCCCAACGATAATCACTTCGATGCGCGGGTCCATGCGGCCGTCGCGGGCGTGCTCCACGAAAGGCTCGAACAACGGCGCCCCTCGCCCTGATCGCAGAGGCCCGCCGGACACTCCGCTTCGCGCCCTCAGGACAGTCGAAAGTGAATCAGCTTACTGGTTCCGAAGCCATGCACCTCCGGCTTGGAGATACCCACGGTTTCGCTCCAGAAGGCATCGTCGTCGAACACTTCGAGCACCTTCGGTAGATGCCCGTCCTGGGAGTAGATCGCGCCCCCCGACGACAGGCGAGGCACCAGGTAGCGCAGGCAGGTCTGGGTCGATGAAACCAGATCCACATCGATGTACGCGGAAGCGACCGGCTCTTCGAAGGAAGGCATCGTGTCGTCGAACCAGCCCTTGACGTAGCGGCATACACCCGGAGCGCCCCAGGTTTCGACGGAGTGTTGCACCTCCTCCAGACCGCCGCGGAACGATCCCCGGGCGAAACCGGCCGGATTGCCGAAAATGTCCGTTCCGTGATCCTCGGCGTTCGACGGGATACCCTCGAAGGAATCGAAGACCAGTAGTTCGCGGCCTGCGATCTCCGCGGCCAGGCTGAACTTGGCGGTGCTGCCCCCCTTGAAGCAACCGGCCTCGACGACCGCGCCGGGACGATCGGCGGGGAGAGCGAGAATCTCGCGCATGTAGGCCAGTACCTCGGCCTGAGTGTGCGGGCACTGGACGTTCAGTGAGATCTGGTAGATGCGCCGAATCAGCCACAGGCGCCTTCCGAGGGGCAACTCGAAGCGACGGTCGGCCAGAAACCCGGCAAGCGCGGCAATGTCGCGCCAGTCACGGAGGAATCGATAGAGGAAGACGACGGGCTTCGGAGCAGCTTTGCGTGCCCGTGTGCGCCAGTTTGAGCTCATAACGAACCTACGCTCCTGGATTCGCTCTCGTCCTCGAGGACGGTCGTCAAGACATCACGATGCAGGTCGCACTGCACCAAGGTGTGGGTTGCGCGAAACGCCTGGGCAGACCGAGTCCGTTGCGCCAACCCGAGCTTCCGATTGAGGAATCGCATCAGCCGGCCCCAGCCGAAGAGTTGGGCCAGGTAGTCGTCCTTGCGTTCCCCGCAGAAGTCTCTCCAACTTGCGGCCAGCCGCTCCGGATCGTCAAGTAAGGCGGAGCGCTCACGCAATTCGACGAAGAAACGCTCGCGATCGTCAGCCGTCAACGCGCTCATCCCGACGCCGTGCTGTGACGCCGTGAAGGGATGCAAGCGGCAGTCGGGTCTACCGCCGCCGGAGAAATCCAACTCGACAAACATGCCGATCGGATCCCAACGCCCGATCGGAGGGTGGTCGAAGACCATGTCCCCTTGCCCGTAGACGATGTGTCCGTCTCGGTACGTCTCGTAGCAGCCGACACAGTGGGAATGCTGGCAGACGACCGCGGATGCCCCCTCCTCAATCAGGAAGCGGCAGATATCCCGGACGCGGATGCTGGGGAACGGGTACAACTCATTGCCGCTATGGAGCAGCACCACCAGGTGGTCCCAACGATCCTTCCCTGCACGCAAGCTGCGCAGGACCGCGACCAGATCCAGCGGGTTGATACCCGGACTTCGGCCATCGGCGAGGAGCCCTTCCCTTTCGCCGACGGCGAGCAGCGCGACACGGCTCCCGCCGAGATCGACGATCAGCGGGCGCTCGGCAGCCTCGAGGGTCAAGCCCGCTCCGAACGTAGGCACTCCGACCTGGGAACAGGCTTCCAGCGTGCGACGCAGCCCGGTGAGCCCGTGGTCCATGATGTGGTTGTTGGCCAGGCCCAGGGCGCCGAAACCGGCATCGACCACCCCGCGCATACAGCGCGCGTCGTAGCCCAGCGTCGGGCCGCTCTTGGCCACCGGAGAGGGTGCGTCGATCAGCGGCCCTTCGAGGTTGGCCACGGCCAGACCGGCGTCGCGAAGCAGCCCGCGGAGCTCACCGAAGACCGGGACCGTATCCCCACCGACGAAATGCGTCTCATAGCGACCCGCAGGGCACAGGTCACCGCCGATCACGAGGGAAGCGCCGTGGCCGGCCCCGGCGCTTTCGCCCGCCGCCGAACTGCTTTCCGTCTCCTGCCCCATCACGCCATTCCATTGAAAAAAGAGAGTTTAGCACACAGACACCTGGCCTCTCCGGCTCGCTTTGCGGCGTTGAACCGAGCCCCGAGCGCACGCCGCGGGCACTGCCGACGGCGGCGGCCGATGTGCTAATGTTCCCGGCCGTTCCCCCGTCGGGAACGGCGACCCAGGCTGGAAGTCCATGCGTTTAGCGATCGTCAGATTCGGCATCTTGTCCGGCGGCGGAATCAGCCGCGTCGTCGAGTGTTGGGCTCGGATGCTGGGGAACCTGGGTCACGATGTCACGGTGATCTCCAAGGCTTCTCCCAAGGCCCACAGCCTGCCTCCGCTTCCGGGAGTTCGCGCGCTGCTCGCCAAGCCGGCCGCGTCGAATACACGTTTCGGCCGGATGACGGCCGAGGCCGGCGCGACGACCCGCCTGTTGCGCGAGCTCCATGAGGACGCCCCCCTCGATGCGGTTCTGAGCCACAACTCGTTGATCTCGGCGCGTATCGCCGACGTGCTCCCCGACGTACCGCTGCTCCAGACATTTCACTCGCCATCGGTGGACGAGAACCACCTGAACAACTGGAAGTACGCTCCGAACCTGAAGCGTAAACTGACCTACCCCGCCACGCGGCTCATTCAATGGCGGGTCGAGCGCGACGCCTTGAGGGCCATCGACCACGCCCACACGCTGAGTGACTACACCTGGAAACTGCTGGGAGCACGCTACGGCGCGGAGTGCGCTCCCATTCCCCACACCCGGATCCCCGGCACCGTGGACCAGACCGTCTTCGCACCGCCGGAGGATCGCACAGCCGTACGCCGCAAACTTGGTTTCGCTGACGATGAAACCATCCTGCTCACGGTGCGGAGACTCGTCCCGCGCAACGGCGTCGATCGAATCCTCGACTGTGCCCACCGGATGCGAGACGACCCGCGCCCGGTGCGATTCCTGATCGGAGGCACCGGAGCGCTCAAGGCCTCCCTCGAGGCCCAGGCGCAACGCATGCAACTGGGTGATCGAGTGCAGTTCCTGGGTTTCATCCCCGAGGAAGATCTACCGCTCTACTACCAGGCGGCGGATGCGTTCATGATGCCTACGCGAGACCTGGAGTGCTTCGGTCTCCCGGTGATCGAGGCAACCGCCTGCGGCTGCCCGCCGCTGGTGATGCCCGATGGCGGCCCCGCCGAGATTTGCGCCGAACTGCCGGACTGCGTGGCCTCGGCGAACACGTCTGAGGGGTTCACCGATCTCGTTCGGCGATTCCTCGACTCCCGACAGGTCCCTGGCGGGCAAGAGCTCGCGGCCTGGACCCGGGAAACCTACTCGGAAGATGCCGTGCGGCCCCGGGTGGCCGAACTCGTCGAGTCCTTGCGGAAGGGCTGACCCGCCGACCTGGAACCCACACCTAGGGGCGCTTCTCCGGATGCAGCACCAACGGCGTCTTCCCGGCGACCGTCCGGGTCAGGCTCGCGACCCGTCGGAAGTCCGTGCCGGAAAGCACCGCGTGGGTCTTGACCAACCGCTCGAGGATCCTTCGGCGGGTCTGCTCGCCCAGTTCATCGGCAGCCATGTAGTGAATCTCGGGGCAACGTCCCGGCCGGGCGGCCACCTGATAGGCCAACACACCGTCGATATCCCGCAACACATGAGCGAACAGCTCGGAGTGTGCACGCTCGCCGCCCGGCAGTTCGACGTAGTCGTTGCAACGCCCGCGCACGTCGCGCAAGCGGGTGAGACCATGGGGTGCGCTCCGTTCCGACGGGTCGGTCACGACCTCATCGGACAGGTGATAGCGCACCAGGGGGAAGCATCGAGGGTGCAGGCTGGTCACCGCGATGCTGTCGTCCTCGAGCAACTCGACCAGGTGGGTGCGCCAGAACACGCGATAGCCACCCTCAGGATGAGTGTGGGCAATCACCCCGGTCTCCACCGCGCCGTACTCCATCGCCACCGGGCAGCCCAACAAGCTGCGAAGCCGTTCCTCGCTGCCGCCGTCGGGAAAGGACTCGGAGGTCGCGACGACCAACCGCAATCCGGCGCTCCTCAGCAGATCAGCGCGCTCCGCGTTGACCCGCGCGAACATGTCGAGCGCGACGCTGTAGCCAAGCATCCAATCGGGACGAAAATCGACCAGACGGTCCGCTGCCCGCCGCAACGCTTCGGGAGACAGATCGTAGGCGGAAACGCGGCAATAACCCAGAACCCTGTCGGCGATCTGGCGCTTGACCCGTTGGACTGCTCCGCTCAGACCCGTGCCGAGCTGATGACTATGCCCCCACAGCAGAAAGAGGCGACTGGAAGGCTCGACTCCGAACCAACTGCGTCCGAGCCACATGTCCGAGCGCGCATGCACATGCTCCGCCTGCCAGGTCGGAAGTTGCACCGGTTCGGCCGTGGTGCCTCCGGTGACCCGATACATGTCGGCGGGCGCCCTGGAGCTGCTCATCCGGTCGCCATCTTGCTGAACCCGCTCACGGGTGGTCAAGGGCACCACCTCGCGGTACTGGGCGATCGATTGGAAACGATCGGGAAGCCGCCCCTGGGCGACGAGGTCCCGGTAGAAGGGCACCTCAGTGATCGTCAAGTTCCACTGGCGGTTGAGCAGCGCCAACTGCGTGCTCGCAACATCGACGTCGACCGAAGCGTAGGCTTCAGCGCGGGCTTTCACTTCGGCGACAAGCCGGCGGCCTCGCAGTGTCGCGATCGCGGTCAAGGCACCTCCCCTGGCCCTGGAGCTAGCTCCCGAGCAGCCCGTCGAAAGCCTCCAGAGCCCGCTGCTTGCTGAACCGTTCCTCGTAGGCGCGGCGAGCGGCCTCTCCGGCCTGGTCTCGCGACTCGGCCCCATCACGGTAGGCCACGATAGCCTCGGCCAACCCGGCGCCGTCGCCCAGGCCCACGGCGCGGCCGCAACCGGATCCGACGATCTCCCAGATCTCGCCGCGTTCGGGGCCCACGTAGATCGGCGGTCGGCCGGCGGCGAGAATACCGTAGATCTTGCAGGGAACCAGCAGTCCGGGCATGCGCTCGCGCAGGGTCACCAGATGCACGTCGCCGGCGGTCAAGCTGTCTCCCAACCTCTCCGTGGCAACGTAGGGGCGAAACTCCACATTCTCGAGCCCACGGCCGGATACCCCGGCTTTGACCTCATCGAGCCGCGGACCGCCGCCGACGAAGGCAAACAGAATATCCGACTCGTCCTGGAGCCTCTCGGCGGCATCGAGCACGGTATCGAACTCATGGGCCAAGCCGAGATTGCCCGAGTACAACACGACGAATCGGCCTTCCCAGCCCCATTCCCGACGCAGCGGATTGGAGGCCGGCGGTTTGGGACGGATTGTCTCGCCGTCCGCCCAGTTCCTCACGACCTCGACCGGGCGGCGGCGGGTCTCCTCGAGTTTGCGAGCCATCAGTTCGTCGAGGGCGACGACGGTGTCCGACCCCTTCAGGACCGTCGTCGAGATACGATCCAGTAGACGCGCCAGGAAAGAGCCGGCCTTGAGCACGCCCAGTTCGTAGGCGAGATCCGGGTAGACGTCCATCACCCAGTAGATCGAACGCGCGCCCCGCAGCCGAGCGAGGATGAGCCCGAGCAGCGCGACCATCGGCGGCGTCGAAAGCGAGATCACCACGTCCGGCTTCTTGCGGAACAACAGGCGGAGCGCGGCGCCGGCCATGAAAGTCGCGTAGTCCAGAGACCGCCCGATCTTGCTCCCCCGGCCGAACCCCGAGGCGAAGGTGCGTTCGACCTTGACGCCGCGGATGCTCTCTCGCTTGGGATAGGTGCGCGACGGGTCGGTGTAGCCGCGCCGGCCGCAGATCGCGGTCACGTCGTGCCCCGCGGCGGCCAGACCGGCCCCCAGGTCTCCCAGGAGCTGCGCGGTCGCGGCCTCGTCGGGACTGTAGTACTGGTTCAGCAGGACAACGCGCACTGCGGTTCCCCGGCTCGGGG
This sequence comes from uncultured Acidobacteriota bacterium, assembly GCA_964496265.1. Classification (GTDB taxonomy): domain Bacteria; phylum Acidobacteriota; class Polarisedimenticolia; order Polarisedimenticolales; family Polarisedimenticolaceae; genus Mor1. The sequence continues at coordinate 28,854 of CAZBZH010000002.1, forward strand.
CGTCCAGGCGGGACGCCCGCTAGCCCTGGTCGGCCTTCTTGGCGAATCCCTTGCCCACGACCAGCGTGTCCATCTTCGTGCGCATGAAGCAGTCGATGGCGTGCTTCGGCTCGTTGACGATCGGCTCGTTCTCGTTGAACGA
>CAZBZH010000003.1:0-28737 GCA_964496265.1 uncultured Acidobacteriota bacterium
GACATTCTGCGGGTCAAGTTTCGGCTGGGCCTGTTCGAGCGCCCGTACCGCAACCCGGCGGACTTCCCGGAGACCGCGAACCCGGACCACCTCGAGCTGGCCCGGGAAGCCGCGCTGCAGAGCCTGGTGCTGCTGCAGAACAAGAATCGGGTGCTCCCTCTCGACGGGAACGAGCTGAAGCGCGTCGCCGTGATCGGCCCCCTGGCCGACGACGCCTACGAGCAGCTGGGCACCTGGATCTTCGACGGCGACACGTCGATCACCCGGACGCCGCTGGCCGCGCTCCGCAAGACCCTCGGCGAATCGGCGCAGATCGAGTTCGTGCGAGCCATGCCGAACTCCCGCAGCCGCTCCACCGCCGAGTTCGCCGCCGCCCGGGATGCCGCGGCCGCCGCCGATGTGGTGCTGCTGTTCCTCGGCGAGGAATCGATGCTCTCGGGGGAAGCGCACTGCCGGGCGGATATCGGCCTGCCGGGAAACCAGCACGAGCTGGTCCGCAGCGTGGCCCAGGCCGCCGAGGGCAAGCCGGTGATCGCAGTGATCCAGGCCGGGCGCCCCCTGACCCTGGCGCCGGTGCTCGAGCAGGTCGACGCGCTGCTGTTCGCCTGGCATCCGGGCACCATGGGCGGGCCGGCCATCGCCGACGTGCTCCTCGGCGCCGAGTCCCCTTCGGGCAAGCTGCCGATGACCTTCCCCCGGATGGTCGGCCAGATTCCGATCTTCTTCGGCCACAAGAACACGGGCAAACCTCCCAGCGCCGAGACCTTCATTCACATCGACGATCTGGAAGAGCGGATGGTGCAGTACAGCACCGGCCTGGTGGCAAGCCATCTCGACGCCGGCTTCGAACCGCAGTTCCCCTTCGGCTTCGGGCTGTCCTACACGAGCTTCCGCTACGGCGAGATCGCCGTCAGCCGGAACAGTCTGCCCCTGGGTGAATCCCTGACGGTCAGCGCCATGGTGGAGAACACCGGCGGCGTCGAGGCCGACGAGATCGTGCAGTTCTACACCCGCGACCTGGTCGGCCAGATGACCCGCCCGGTGCGGGAACTGAAGGGCTTCCGCCGGGTGCGGCTGAAGCCGGGACAGAAGACGCGAGTCACCTTCGATCTACACAGCGACGACCTCGCCTTCGTCGGACGAACGATGGAACGGATTACCGAGCCGGGCGTGTTCCACGCCTGGATCGGCGGCAGCTCCGACGCGGACCTCCGGGTAGAGTTCCGCGTCACCGCCGCTCAAACCGAGGAGGGGTCATGACTCGAGGGACCTGGTACGCCGCGCGGCTGTCGCTGACCGCCGCGCTGGGCGGTTTCCTGATGGGCTACGACGCGTCGGTGATTTCCGGCGCAATCGGCCCGCTGACCTCGGAGTTCAAGCTGGATTCGATCCAGTCGGGCTTCGCGGTGGCCTGCCTGACCCTGACGGCGACTTTCGCGATGATGACCTCGGGGCCGCTGAGCGACCGCTTCGGGCGGCGTGCGATGTTGCGCGTCGCCGCGGTCGTCTTCGGACTTTCGGCGGTTGCGTCGGCTCTCGCCGCCGATTACTACAGTCTGGTCGCCGCTCGCATGCTGGGCGGGCTCGGCGTCGGCGCGGCGTTGATCGTCGCGCCGCTCTACATTGCCGAACTCGCTCCCGGACACCTGCGTGGGCGCATGGTCGCCTTCAACCAGCTCAACATCGTACTGGGCCTGTTCGCCGCGCCCCTGGCCAACTACTTCATCTACCAGCTCGGCCAGGATGGCGTCTCGAATTTGGCCGAGTCGGGGTGGCGCTGGATGCTTGGCGTCGAGGCCGTCCCCGCGGTCATCTACTTCCTGGCGCTGTTCGCCGTTCCCGAGAGTCCTCGCTGGCTGGCCACTCGCGGGGACAACGACCAGGCCCTGGACATCCTCAGCCGGGTGACTGACCGGGAAACGGCCCAGGCCGACCTCGATGCGCTCCACGCATCGCTGGCCGAGGCCAAGAACGAAGGCAAGGCCCGGATTCTCGAGTTGCTCAACCCCGCACTTCGGCTGGTGCTGGTCCTGGGTGCCGGCATCGCGGTCCTGCAGCAGATCACCGGGATCAACGCGATCTTCTTCTACGCCACGACCATCTTCGAACTGACGGGCATCCCCACCGAAGACTCCCTGATGCAGACGGTCATCGTGACCGCGGTCAACGTGATCTTCACCGTCCTCGCGATCCTGACCATCGACCGCTTCGGCCGCCGTACATTGCTGCTCGCCGGTGTGACCATGATCGCCGCGTTTCTCTTCCTGGTCTCCTGGGGCTTCGCCTCGGCGACTTACACCCTGCAGGCCGAGCACCTGGACGCGCTGCCCGAAGCGGTTGAACGGAGCGCCGTCGAGCCGCTGGCCGGACAGACCTTCGAGAGCGATGTCGCCCTGCGCAAGGCGCTCGGTGGCGTGCTCGACGCCGAGACCATGACCGCCCACGGCAGCGACCTGGTCAAGATGACCATCGAGGCCAACTCCACCTTGATCCTGATCGGCATCCTCGGCTTCGTCGCCGGCTTCGCCGTCTCCCTGGGACCGGTGATGTGGGTGCTGTTCTCGGAGCTGTTCCCCGGCTGGATCCGCGGGGTCGCCATCTCGTTCGTCGGTTTGATCAACTCCGCCGTCAGCTTCCTGGTGCAGCAGGTCTTCCCCTGGGAACTCGAGAACCTGGGCAACTCGATGACCTTCCTGATCTACGGCGTCTTCGCGGTGATCGGACTGCTGTTCGTCGCCCGCCTCCTGCCCGAAACCAAGGGTCGCAGCCTGGAAGAGCTGGAAACCCTGCTGGTGAAATCATGAAGAAGTCCTTCGCCGCCGCCGCGACCCTGCCTGGGGCGCTCGTTCTGTTCACGCTCGCGGTCCTCGCCGGCTGCGCCCCCGCCGAGGATGGCTCCGAGGGAGAGGTCTCCACGCCTGAGTCCCCGACCGGCGCGATCCCGGTGGAACTGGTGCAGCGGGACGGGCGCTACATGCTGCTGCGCGACGGCGAGCCGTACTTCGTCAAGGGGGCCGGCCTGGAGTTCGGCGATCCCGAGGCGCTGGCGGCTCACGGCGGCAACTCCTTCCGCACGTGGCGCACCGATAACGGCGTCGACACCGGCCAAGAGGTGTTGGACCGGGCTCACCGGCTGGGCCTGACCGTCTCGATGTGCATCGAGATCGGCCGGGAGCGCCACGGCTTCGACTACGACGACGAGGAGGCGGTGGCCGCCCAGTTCGAGTACGCCAGGGGAGAGGTGCTCAAGTACAAGGACCACCCGGCGCTCCTGACCTGGATCATCGGCAACGAGCCGAACCTGTTCGCCACCAACAACAAGGTGTTCGACGCGGTCAACGACATCTCGAAGATGATTCACGAGATCGACGGTAAGCATCCGACCACCACCGCCCTGGCCGGCTTCGGCAAGGAGCTGGCGGAACTGATGAACACCCGCGCCGCGGACGTCGATTTCGTCAGCATCCAGATGTACGGCGACGTGGTCAACCTGCCCCGCTACCTGGAGGAGATCGGCTGGGACAAGCCCTACATCGTCTCCGAGTGGGGCGCGATCGGTCACTGGGAGGTGGGCAAGACCGCCTGGGAAGCGCCGGTCGAACAGAACAGCAGCGCCAAGGCGGACAACTATCTGAAGAGCCATGAGATCGCCATCGCCTCGGACCCGGTGCGGCTGATCGGCTCCTACGTGTTCCTCTGGGGCCAGAAGCAGGAGCGCACGCCGACCTGGTACGGCATGTTCCTGGAAGACGGCACCGAGACCGAGACCGTCGACGTGATGCACAAGGTCTGGAACGGCGAATGGCCGGAGAACCGGTCGCCCCGGGTGACCGACATCCTGCTCGGCGGCCGCAACGCCCACCAGAGCGTGACCCTGGCGCCCGGCCAGGGGATCGACGTGGCCTTCTCCGCCGAGGATCCCGACGGGGATCCGCTGACCTTCCTCTGGGAGGTCATGCGCGAGAGCGAGGCGACCCAGACCGGCGGCGACAAGGAAGAGATCCCGGAAGCGATCCCCGGCCTGGTCGAGGCCGGGGCGGACGGCGCGGCTCGGCTGACCGCGCCAACAGAACCGGGCAAGTACCGATTGTTTGCCTACGTGACCGATGGAAAGGGTCACGCAGGTCACGCCAACATTCCTTTCCTGGTCAAGTAAAATGGATTTGATGACGCGACGGCTGGTGCAGCAAGTATTCCTCGGAGAGTCGCCACTTCGTACCCCGGCACCCGATGACGCGTGGCAGCGTGTCGAACGGGAGGGCGAGCGGTTCTACCGCATCGCCAACTACGACACGATGCCCCCGTTCTTCATGAGCGTGGTCAGCGGCTACGACCACTGGTGCTTCATCTCGAGCACCGGCGGCCTGACCTGCGGCCGCCGCAACTCCCAGACCGCGCTGTTCCCCTACTGCACCGATGACAAGATCCACGACGCCAGCTGGACCACCGGCCCGAAGACCGTGCTGCGGGTGGAGCGGGACGGCCGCACGATGCTGTGGCTGCCCTTCGACCGCAGCCCCTCGGTCTACGACACCGAACGGTTCCTCTACAAGAACGCCGCGGGCAACAAGCTGATCTTCGAGGAGGTCAACCGCAGCCTGGGCCTGACCTTCGCCTACAGCTGGAGCAGCGGCAACCGCTACGGCTTCATCCGCCGGGCGGAACTGATCAACAACGGCGTCGAGGACGTCCGCGTCGAACTGCTCGACGGGGTACGCAACCTGCTGCCCTACGGGGTCGACCGCAACTCCCAGGCGCAGATGAGCACCCTGGTCGATGCCTACAAGCAGGCCGAGGCGGTCGACGGCGCCTGCGCCGGCCTCTACACCATGAGCTCGATCATGACCGACCGGGCCGAGCCCAGCGAGGCGCTCAAGGCCACGGTGGTCTGGAGCCGCGGTCTCGAGCAGACCACGCTGCTGCTCTCGGAAGACCAGGTGCAGGCGTTCTGCATCGGTGAAGAGGTCGCCCCGGAGCCTCATCGCCGCGGCAAGCGCGGCGCGTTCCTGCTCCACGCGGCGCTGACGCTGCCGGCCCGTGGAGACCACAGCTGGCACCTGGTCGCCGATGTCGAGCAGGGGCCGTCCCGGGTCGCCGATCTTCTCGGCGAGATCCGCGAGGGTATCTCCGCCGATCGGCTGGAGGCGGACATCCAGGCCGGCACCGCCCGGCTGCGGCGCCTCGCCGGCGCCGCTGACGGCTTCCAGAAATCCTCGGACAGCCTGGTCACCGGCCGGCACTTCTCGAACACGCTGTTCAACATCATGCGCGGCGGCGTGTTCCCCCACGCCTACAAGTTTCCCCGCAAGGACTTCCTCCGCTTCGTGCGAGACCGCAACCGGAGCGCTTACAAGGCCATCGCCGGGCTGCTCGGCGGCAGCGACGATTGGACGCTCTCCACGACCCTGGAGCGAGCCGAACAGAGCGGGGACGAGACCTTCATCCGGCTGGTCTACGAGTACCTGCCACTGAGCTTCGGCCGGCGCCACGGAGATCCCAGCCGCCCGTGGAACCACTTCTCGATCCGGGTGGCCAACGGAGACGGTAGCGAAACCCACTCCTACCAAGGCAACTGGCGGGACATCTTCCAGAACTGGGAGGCCCTGGCCCTTTCCTTCCCCGAGTACACCGAGAGCTTCATCTGCAAGTTCGTCAACGCCTCCACCGCCGACGGGCACAACGCCTACCGCATCTCCCGGGAGGGGATCGACTGGGAGGTGCTCGACCCCGAGGATCCCTGGTCCAACATCGGCTACTGGGGGGACCATCAGGTCGGCTATCTGTCCCGCCTGCTGGACCTCTCCCGGCGCTACCACCCGGGCAGGTTGGCGGCGTTGATGAATCGGGACCTGTTCGTCTTTGCCGACGTGCCCTACCGCATCAAGCCCTACAAGGATCTGCTGGCCGATCCGCGCAGCACGGTGACCTACGACGAGGCCCGGGCCCGGATCGTCGAACAGCGGGTTGCCCGACTGGGCAGCGACGGCAAGCTGATGCCCGCCCGGGACGGATCGACCCAGCGGGTCAACCTGCTGGAGAAGCTGCTGCTCTCGGCGCTGGCCCGCTTCGCCAACTTCGTGCCCGGCGGCGGCATCTGGATGAACACCCAGCGCCCGGAGTGGAACGACGCCAACAACGCCCTGGTCGGCTACGGCCTGTCGATGGTCACCCTCTGCTACCTGCGGCGTTACGTCGAGTTGCTGAAAGATCTTCTACAGGACAGCGGTGAGGAGCGCTTCCCGGTCTCCCAGGAGCTGGCCGGTTTCTTCGAGGATGCCGGCGTGATCTTCCAGGACCATCGCGGCATGCTGGCCCGGCGGGTCAGCCCGGCGGATCGCAAGGCCTTCATGGACCGCATGGGCGCGGCGAGCGAGGCCTACCGGGCGCGGATCTCCGACGGATTCAACGGACGCCGCCAGACCCTCAGCCGTTCGGAGATCGAGAGTTTCCTCGAGCAGGCCCTGGAGTACGTCGACCACAGCATCGACCATGGCCGGCGTGAAGACGGCCTGTTCGACGCCTACAACCTGATCCGCTTCGGCAGCGAAGGGCACGAGATCGAACCGCTGGAAGAGATGCTCGAGGGCCAGGTCGCCGTGCTCAGCTCGGGCTACCTCGATGCGGCGGCAGCCCGGGATCTGCTCCTGGCGCTCCGCGCGAGCCGGCTGTACCGGGCCGACCAGAACAGCTACATGCTCTACCCCGATCGCGAGCTCCCCTCGTTCCTCGACAAGAACGTGATTCCCGAGGCAACCGTCGAGGGCAGCGAATGGATCCGCCAGGAGCTGGCCAGCGGGCGGACCGACTTCGTCGAACGAGACCAGGAAGGCCGCGTGCACTTCAACGGCAGCTTCCGCAACGCCGAAGTTCTCCGCGAAGCGCTGAGCAACGCGCCCGACGTCCATGACGCCACGGTCGCCGAGTTGAGCGAGATCTACGAGTCGGTGTTCATGCACCGCAAGTTCACCGGCCGCTCGGGCTCCATGTACAAGTACGAGGGGCTCGGCTGCATCTACTGGCACATGGTCTCCAAGCTGCTGCTGGCCAACGGCGAGATCATCTCCGACGCCCTCGACGCCGGCTCCGATGCCGAGGTGGTCCGGGAGCTCGCCCTTTGCTTCCGGGACATCCGGGACGGCAGCGGCGTGCACAAGCGCCCCGGTCAGTACGGCGCGTTCCCCGTCGATCCCTACTCCCACACCCCGGGATTCGCCGGCGTCCAGCAGCCGGGTTTGACCGGCCAGGTCAAGGAAGACGTGATCAGCCGGCTGTGGCAGCTCGGCGTGCGGGTGCGAGATGGCCTGCTGCGCTTCGACACGGTGATGATCGGTCGCGACGAGTTCCTCGAGGCGCCGGAGACCTGGCGTTTCTCAACCGGAGAAGACGCCGAGCGAAGCGAACAGCTGGAAGCGGGCTCGATGGCCTTCACCCTGTGCGGGGTGCCGGTGATCTACTGTCTCGCCGACGAGGCACGGATTCGAATCCACTACGCCGACGGCAGCGAACGCACCGAGAGCGGCACCGACCTGGGCGCCGAGGACAGCAGCTCGTTGTTCCGACGGGACGGCCGCATCGCGAAGCTGACCGTCGACACGCCTCTCAACCACTGAACCGCTCCACTTCGCGAGCGCGACCGTGTCCCCTCGATCGAGCGGGCGTCGTCTTCCCCTGTGAGCCGCGACGGAACGGCCGGCACCTCAAGGCGGACCGTAGGTAGGTGCCGGGCAGCACCCGTTCGGCGCGGACTCTCCAGAAGCGACCAAACCGTTTCATTGACCGAGAGAGGGAACCGATGAAGTCCTGCACCCTGCCCGTCTGTCCGGAGCGTTCGTCAATCCGACATCCTGCCTGCAGCGTTCTCCACACCGCCGCGCTGATCGCGTTGCTCCTGTTCGCCGGCTACGCGGCGGCCGGCGTCGACACCGAGACCAACTCCCGCGACGCGGTCGATCTCGACGAGACCGCTCGCCACGCTCGCTTCGGCGAGGACCTGATGATCCGCAGCTTCCTTCCGGGGCTCGCCGCAAGCGACGATCCCGCCGATCAGCAGATCCTGGCAAACATCCGCTGGACTTTCCTGGGCCAGGCCGACTTCGACGATCCCAACGAGGAGCTCGCGCCGGATTTCCCCGGCTACGGCACCGACGCCGTACTCCTGGCCGGAAACGAGCTCCAGAACGTCGCCCACCCCGACGGCGTGGCCATGGACGTTGGGCCGCTGAAATGGGTCGCCGTCAACCTGGAGACCGGCTTCGAGTATCTGATCGAGCTCCCTCCCGACGCGCTGCGACGGGTCAACGCCGCGGCGCAGATCGCGGGTCTCGGTCAAGGCTATCGCGGCAGTGCACCCGAGGGAGTCCACGCCGAGCACGGCAACAACGAGTCCTCGATGAACGGCGAGAGTTCGCCCGGCGCAGGCAGCCTGGACTTCGGAGCCAACTTCGACCTGGACTCCGGCAGCGGCGAAGAGCCCGGCGCGGACGGATGGGGCGGCGGTAGCGATTCGCGCCGCCGGGTGTTCAACAACACAACCTACCCCTACCGCACCATGGGCCAGCTCAACGGCGGACGCCGCTCGGGCTGCTCGGGCACCCTGGTCGGCCCCCAGCACGTGCTCACCGCCGCCCACTGCCTATGGAGCAAACGGCGCAACGCCTGGAGCAACGTGACCTTCCGGCCGGCGCGGGAAGGCAGCTGCGAGAGCCTGGCCTGCGAACCCTACGGCAACGAGAACCGTAGCGACGTCGCCGGTGGGTTCTCCGGCTGGTGGTACTTCACCCCGTGGCAGTACCGGCAGGACGGTTCCCAGTGGAAGTACGACTACGGCATCATGCTCGTACGTGGCCGCCCGGGAAACCGCACCGGCTGGATGGGATACGTGGCGCTGGGGCAGAGCGCGACCCGAGACTACTGCGACAAGACGCCGTTCGGCCCGGGCTATCTGGGCGGAACCTGCATGAACCGCGGCTACCCCGCCTGCGGCTTCTCGGAGAACAGCAACTCAGGCGCTTTTGGCCCGGAGAGCTGTTCCCAGGGCTGGGCCTACCAGAGCAACGACGTCTGTGAAATCGGAAAGTTCCACAGCAAGGGGCCGGACGGCTGGAACTCGATCTTCACCACCAACTGCGACACCGGTCGCGGGCATTCCGGCTCAGCGATCTACACCCGGAACTACAACGGCAACGGCAACGTGGTGCTCGGTGTAGTCAGCGCCAGCGACTGCCGCACCTGTCCGGAGCGCAACGGTTACCCCAACCGGATTCGCCGGGTGACGCCGGACGTGATCCGCTGGATCAACTACTTCCGCACGACCCAACCCTGATCTCACGTCCATCGGCAACTGCTGATAGACCCCGCGCCCCGGTTCATCCGGGGCGCTTTTTTTTTGACAAACATCGGGGCCACGGGGACCACTCGCCTAGGCGGCGTCAATCTTGCCGTCGCCGATCTGCAGCAGGCTGACCTCGTTGTAGCGGCCCTCTTCGGGGCCGTTCTCGAGGCGCAGCACCCCGCGGGGGCAGACCGCCGCGCAGACGCCGCAACCGACGCAGGACGCGCGGATGATGTTCTGACCCCGCTGGGCGTAGGCACGCACGTCGATGCCCATCTCGCAGTAGGTCGAGCAGTTGCCGCAGGAGATGCACTGGCCGCCGTTGGTCGTGATGCGGAAGCGGGACTTGTACTTCTGCACGATGCCGAGAATCGCCGCCAGCGGACAGCCGAAGCGACACCAGACCCGGTTACCCATGAAGGGGTAGAAGCCGGTCCCGACCACGCCGGCGAAGATCGAGCCGATCAGGAAGCCGTACCACTCCTGCACCGGCCCGGTGTACTCGGCCAGCAGCTTGCCTTCACTGAGATAGTTGGCCAGGGTCGCTCCGGTCATGACCACCGCAAAAACCAGCACGCCGTGGATCAGCCAGCGTTCGATCTTCCAGGCCTTGAGCGACTTGTCCGACAGGTGCCGGTAGGGGTCGCCCAGGGTCTCGGCCAGACCGCCGCAGCCGCAGACCCAGGAGCAGTACCAGCGCTTGCCGAAGAAGGCCGCCAGCAGTGGGATCAACAGCAGCGACAGGCCGATGCCCCAGAACAGCATGAACCAGCCCAGCGCTCCCCCGTTCTGGAACTGATCGAGGCTCCAGCCGTGGAAGAAGGTGTAGTTCAACGGCCAGGCGTTCTTGAAGTCGAACCAGGGCTTGTTCAGCGCCACCAGGATCTCGGGGATCAGGAAGGCGAAGCCGGTCTGGAAGAAGATGATCGAGACGGTACGCAGCAGGTGATAGCGGCTGTGGCGGTAGTGCACCATCATCCGCACACCCATCACCAGGATCGATAGCGTGTAGAGGAAACCGTAGAAGAACCACTGGCTGGCCCGGGCGTCGGGATTGCCCGAGATCAGCCGGGTCGCCGGGTCGGTCAGCCGGATCCAGTTGGCGATATAGGCCGGGTGGAAGTAGAGGGCGATGTAGAGCCCGATCAGGAACACGCCGACGCCGATGCCGATCCAGCCGCGGCTCTTGGCCTGCGAGAACATGATGCCGTTGTTCTTGATCCCCGCCGGCTCGAGCCAGACGCGCGGCAGCGCGTAGAGCAGGCCGCCGATGCAGGCCAGGCCGACGGTCAGGAACAGGAACAGCCCCTCGCGACCGCCGATCGGGCTCTTGCTGGAGATGCGGGCCAGCTCCAGTCCGTAGGGCTGGCGGTCCCACTTCTGGAACTGGACGCCGTCACCCATGGCCTCATCCGCCTTGTCGATGGCGGCGTTGATCGCGGGCACGAAGCCGAAGGGGGTACTCCAGCTCTGGCCGCGCAACTCGCCGATCGCATCGAGGAACGGCTGCTTGTGCCAGTCCTGCCAGCGGCCGCTCTGCTCGATCTCGTTCCAGGCGGCGTCGTCGATGGCGAAACCGCCGTAGGTCAACAGGCCGACGAAGCCGATGAACGCCGCGAGGAACAGCGCCATGCCGGCGCGGCGAACCAGGGACAGGGGCGAGGTGTTGTGCTGGGTCGACATGCTCTGCTCTCCGTCCTACGAGGCCCGCAGGGAGCGGATCCAGCCCGCCAGGCCGCGGCGCCGCTTGAGTTGCACCGGCGCTTCGGGGAACTTGCGGTTGTACAGGGCGACCACCTCGCTCTCGTACTCGCGATAGAACTCGGGGTCGAAGTTGGCGGCGCCCAGGTTCTCCAGCACGTAGCGCAGGGTGCGGCCGTCCTCGAGCCAGCGGTGGCAGGCATCGTGGCGGTAGCGCACGCCCATCACCTGGAAGCCGGTGACCACCTGGTCGGACTCGCGGTAGTTGATGCGGATCAACAGCGGCTTCTCGGCGTGCTGCCAGCAGAGAGTCGCCACGCCCTCGGGCAACTTCGCCGGCGCCTCGCCGTAGATCTGCCATTCCAGATCGAAAAACTTGGCGGAGTTGAACCAGCGCCCCTGGAGATAGGGGGTCGGCTCACCGGTCAGGGTGCGGGCCAGGGTCTGGCCCATGGCCCGGCCGGTGTACCAGACTGCCTCGATCGGCCGCCGGCCCGGCGCCGCCTCGCGCAGCTGCACGCAGTCGCCGGCGGCGTAGACGTCGGGGATGTTGGTACGCAGGTGATCATCGACCAGGATCCCCCGGTCGGTCTCGATCTCCGATTCCTTCAAGAAACCGATATTGGGATGCACGCCGACGGTCAGCGCCACGAAGCCGCAGGGGACCGTCTCGCCGTCCTTGGTCACCACCGCCGCCGCCCGGCCGTCGGGCCCCGCCTCGATGCGATCCAGCTCCGCGCCGAGACGTAGGTCGATTCCGTTCTGCCGGATCTCCCGGTTGATCAGCTCCGATTCCTCGGCGGGGAAGACGTTGGCCATCCAACTCGGCTCCCGCACCAGAAAGGTCACGGGAATGTCCCTGCTGTGCAGCATCTCGGCGGTCTCGATGCCGATCAGGCCGCCGCCGATCACCACGCCCCGCTCGATGCCCTTGGTGTTGGCCTCCATGCTCTCGAGATCCTGAAAGCTGTAGAGCCCCTGAACCCCGGGCAGGTCCTGCCCCGGCCAGCCGAACTTGTTGGAGGCGGAGCCGGTGGCCAGCACCAGGCTGTCGTAGGCCAGGGTCGAGCCGTCGTCGAAGACCAGCGCCTTGCCGGCGGTGTCCACCCTGGCCACCCAGCCCCGGCGCAACTCGATCCGGTTCTTGGCCCAGAAGCTGTCCTCGTAGGGCTTGGTGTGCTCGTACTTCATGTGGCCCATGTAGATGTACATGAGCGCCGTGCGGGAGAAGAAGTGGTCGGTCTCGCCGGACACCACGGTGATGCGGGTCTCGGCGGAACGCTTGCGGATGTGGCGGGCCGCGGTGATCCCCGCGATTCCGTTCCCCAGGATGACGACGTGCTGGGCCATGACTTCCCCTCTGATCCGTTCGCGATGCCTTCCGGGCATCGGGGGTTTCAACAGGCCGCCGGGTGCCCCTATTCCCCCATCGCCCGATCGAGGAAGGGCAACAGGGCATCGGCCGCCAGTCCGTGGGCATATTCGTTGGGGTGGGCGTCGTAGCGGCTGACCACCAGATTCTCGTCGGCGTGCTCCAGATAGAGCGGCCTGAGGTCCAGATGGGGCACTCCCAGGGAGGACCACAACCCGTCGAGCTTGCGGTGAACCGGCTCGAAGGAGTCGTCCTCACCGATGGTGTGGAGGAAGGGGAAGGTCATTACGCTGACCGTGCCTCCCCGGGCGCGGACCCGGCCGACCAGTTCCCGCAGCCGCCCCTCCTGCTGGCGCCAGATCGGGCCGAGGTAGCCGTCGAGGGTGAAGTCGTAGTAGTTGGCGACCTCCGGGTCCGACGCGGCCATGAAGCGGTAGTGCATCATGTTCAGCAGGTAGCTGTGCTTGAACAGGTGCCTGGGCTCGTTGTTCTCGTAGATCCGCGCCAGGATCGCCTGCCATTCGGGGATCGCGTCGGAGATATCGTTGAGGCAGTAGACCAGCACCACGTGATCGAGCTGGTAGCGGGGGTCCAGTTCCCGCAACATCGCCAATTCGTGTCCGGTATCCCAACCGTTGGTGCCGAATACGTGGACGTCCCAGCCCGGGCGGGCAGCGCGCACCCGGTTGGCGAAACGGTCTTCCACGTCACGAACACCGTGGCCCGCGGTGAACGAGTCGCCGATGAAGGTCACCCTGCGGGTCTTTCCCTCGGGAATCCGGTTCTGGTACGACTGCTGGCTGTCTCGCAGTCCGGCGTTGTTGAACTTGAAGTGCCGCTTGAACCAGGCCTGGGTGGTCTTGGTCAGGCCGAAGGAATCGGTGGTGTCGTAAATGAAGCGGTAGTAGACCTCGCCGCCGAGCAGCAGCAGCGAGAACAGAAACACCAGGATCAGCAGGTTGCCCGCGATGACCCGCAGGGTGCCGCCGGACTCCTTCCCCGACTTGCCGCCGCGGAAGAACTTGACGAGCCCCCAGAGCAGCAGCAGCGGCAGCATGATGAAGGCGGCGAGGATGGCGTTCTCGGCGAACATGAGGCCCTTCTCGGTGGTTCCCGGCAGCGGGCCGGTCGGGCATTCTAGCCTGTTTGACGCCGTTTCGAGGGCCGCCGGTTACAATGCGCGGTCGCTGCGAGGGATCGGCCTCGCGCCGGGAGGATCGAGACCGTGCTGAACCGGCTGACCACCACAAGCGCCGTGATCGCCCTCGGAGCGATGGTGCTCGTGGCGTTCGCGCCGGCGTTCCAGGCGGACTTCATCACCTTCGACGATCCCGGGTACGTGACCTCCAACCCCCGTTTCGCCGACGGCGCCGGGCTGGACGATGTCGCCTGGGCCTTCCAGAGCGGCGAGCTGGGCAACTGGCACCCCCTGACCTGGCTCTCCCACCTGGCCGACGTGGCGCTGTTCGGCATGGACCCCGCGGGGCACCACGCGGTCAACGTACTGCTGCACCTGCTGGCCTCGGTGCTGTTCTTCCTGGCGCTCCAGCGGGGCACCGGCCAGCTCCTGCCCAGTTTCCTGGCCGCGGCGCTGCTGGCGATCCATCCGCTGCGGGTCGAATCGGTGGCCTGGGTGTCCGAACGCAAGGATGTGCTGAGCGCGGTCTTCTTCTTCGCGGTGCTGTGGGCTTACCTGGACTACGGCAAGCGCCGGGAGGGGGGCGCCGAGTTCGACCTCAGGCGCTGGCTCATGGTCGGGGTGCTGATCGCCTGCGGGCTGATGGCCAAGCCGATGCTGGTCACCCTGCCCTTCCTGCTGCTGTTGCTCGATGTCTGGCCGCTGCAGTCGGAGAGACCCTGGACCCGGCTGGTGCTGGAGAAGTTGCCGTGGGTCGGCCTGGCCGCGGCGTCGAGCGCGGCGACTTTCGCCGTGCAGCAGGCGGGGGGCGCGGTCAAGGACCTGGCGGTGTTCCCCCTCGACGAGCGGCTGGCCAACGCGGCGCGAAGCGTGTGGGTTTACCTGGGGCAGATGGCCTGGCCCACGGGACTGTCCTTCTTCTACCCCTTTCCCCTCGAGCCCTCGATCGGCCTCGGGATCGCCGCCGCCGTGGGCGTTGCCGCCGTCAGCGGGACCGCCTGGTGGCTGCGCGGCCAGCAACCCTGGCTCTGGGTCGGCTGGTGCTGGTACCTGGGAATGTTGGTCCCGGTGATCGGTATCGTGCAGGTCGGCACCCAGGCTCACGCCGACCGCTACACCTATCTCCCCATGGCCGGAATCGCCGTAGCGCTGCTGTTCGGGCTGAGCAGATTGCTGGAGCGCAGGGAGGTCCAGCTCGGCGCCCTGATCCTGCTGGCGGTGCTCGGCCTGCTGACCCTGCGCCAGACTCAACGTTGGCAAAACAGCGAGACCCTCTACCGCCACGCGGTCGCCGTCAATCCTGGAAACTATCTGGCCTGGGATGCGCTGGGCACGGTGACTGCCCGTAGCGGCGATCCCGCCGCCGCGCTGGAGCACCACAAGAGGGCGGTCGAGGCCCGTCCGGATTTCGCCGTGGGGCACAACAACCTGGGTGTGCGCTACGACCGCAGCGGCCGCCCCGGCCTCGCCATCGAGCACTACACCCGGGCGTTGGAGCTTCAGGAGTGCTACGCCGAGGCCCACGGCAACCTGGGCATCGCTCTGGCCAACCGGGGGGATGCCGCGGCATTGATTCACTTCCGTGAAGCGGCCCGCTGCGATCCGGGCAACGCCGATGCCCACACCAACCTGGCGCTGATGGCCCTGCAGCTCGGCGAGGAAGATGAGGCGATCGAACATCTGGAACGGGCCCTGGCACTGCGTCCGGGCAGCGAGGAGATCGCGGCGGAGCTGGCCTGGCTGCTGGCCACACGCCCGGACATGAGCCCCGAGGATGCCCGGCGGGCAACCGAGTTGTGCGGGATCTTCTGCCCCGGCGACCGCTGCACCCCCCAGCGCCTTGCGACGGTCGCGGCCGCGGCGGCGGCCGCCGGGGACTTCCCCAGAGCGGTGCGCCTCGAACAACGGATCGCCGCCGCTCCGGTCGGCGACAACCGCGGAGGTCAGGTGCAGCGACTCGAGGCCTACCGCAACAACCGGCGGCTCATCCGCCCGCTCTGATTGCCGGTCGGTCCACCCGGTGCCGCGTGAAGCGAACCCGGGAGCGACCGGAGTTCAGCGGCGGCCGCGCAGGAAGAACCGGGCGAAGTACAGCACCTGGGCGATCGACCCGAGCGCCGCAACGACGTAGGTCATCGCCGCCCAGAACAGCGCGTTCTTCGCTCCCGCCTGCTTGGCCCCCACGGCCAGACCGGTGCCTTCCATCCAGGCGAGAGCGCGACGACTGGCGTCGAACTCCACCGGGAGCGTGACCAGGCTGAACAGCGCCGGCAACGCCAGGATCCCGATGAAGGCGTAGGCCAGCAGCGACGAGCCCAGATAGGCGAAGAGCCCGGACCCGCCGATAGCGAGCAGCGGCAACACGGTGTTGCTCAGCTTGAGCAGCGGGACCAGCTTGGAGCGGGCGGTGAGGAACGGATAGCGGGTGGCGTGTTGAATCGCGTGACCGCATTCATGAGCCGCCACCGCCGCGGCGGCGACGTTGGACCGGCTGTAGACCACCTCGCTCAGATTGACCGTCTTGTCCCGCGGGTTGTAGTGATCGGTCAGCTGCCCGGCGGTCGAGATGATGCGGACGTCGCTCAGACCGTTTTCGGCGAGCATCCGCTCGGCAATCTCGCGACCGGATAGCGGCATCGGATCGCGGGAAAACCGGGCGAAACGGGCCCGCAGGCGGCCGGCCACCATCTGGCTGATCAGCGGGAGCCCGATCAGCAACAGCAGGATGAAAGGGTCGCTCATCGCGCGATGGTACTACGCGAGCCTGGATTCAACCCCGATGGCGTAGACTGGCCGGCCTGTCAGACATCCCTCACATCACCGGAGAGCCGAGATGATCAAGATGGTCATGTGCCTGCACCGCAAAGCCGACATCAGCCGGGAACAGTTCCAGGACTATTGGCGCAACAACCATGGTCCGTTCTTCATGAAGAACGCCGCGGTGCTTCGCTCGAAGAAGTACGTTCAATCCCACACCATGGAGACCATGCTCAATGAGGGCATGCGGGCCTCCCGCGGCATGGCCGAACCCTTCGACGGCGTCGCCGAGGTCTGGTTCGAGTCCGAGCAGGACCTGATGGAAGCGATGAGCTCCGAGGAGGGCCAGAAACTGGGCGCCGCGCTGCTCGAGGATGAGAACACCTTCATCGACCACGCCCGTTCCTCGGCGTTCATCGTGCGAGAGGTCGAGTTCTAGCGTCCGGCAGCTAACCGCCGCCCCCGCGGCACGTATTCTCCGAGTGTTTCATCGCGAGTTTCTCGAATCTTGCAACCTGACGGCGGAGTCAGGTGTTTCTGCTCCACGAGAATACAAACGTGAGGCCCGCGCGGCCTTGCAAGGGGGGTTGTCATGCGCCGGTTCGCTGGATTCGGTTGGATCGTCTGTGCCCTGTTGCTCCTGCTCGCCGGTCCGGCAAGCGCCGATAACGGCGAAGTCGCATTCGCCTATCCCGCTGCGGGCATCGAGATCGACGGCGATCTGAGCGACTGGCCCGAATCCGCCCGGCCCTATCCGATCGAACGGATTCAAGGGAACGCTCCCAACGGTTCGACCGACTTCGACGCCGACTTCCGCGCGGCCTACGATGCCGAGAAGAAGTTGCTCTTCGTCGCCGTCGAGGTGCGCGACGACTCCCATACGATCAACGAGGAAGAGGGCGCCGGCTGGACCAGCCAGGACTCCTACCTGCTCTACGTCGATCCGGTGCATGATCCGGGTCGCAGCGCGCCGATCCTGTTCCAGGCCGGGGAGAAATACCGTGAGCTGACCCTGGCGCCGCTGCGACCGGAACCGACCGAACTGCCCAGGTCCTGGGACGACGTCGAGGTCGCCGTCCGCCGCGAAGGAAACCGCACCCTCTACGAATGGCGGCTCCAGATGGGGGACGGCCTTACGGCAGGCCGCACCATCGGTCTCGACCACCTGCTATACGACGAGGACGAGAACGGCGAGGGGGGCACCTACTTCCACTGGGGCCGGCAACTGGGCAAGAGTTCCAACGCCGGGCGGCTGGGCGATCTGGTGCTGCTACCCGAGGACGCCTCCCTGGGCTTCGCCCGGGGCTATCTGGTCTGGGACGGCCCGGTCGAAGCGGAGCTTCCCCGCCGCATCCGCCTTCGCTCCAGTGAGAACCCGAACGTCTGGGTCGATGCCAGCGTCGATCAGGGCGGACGGTTCCAGCTCTCGCTGCCCGCGGACACCTACGACATCGAACTGGTCTACTCCATCGCCTCCCCCTTCAGCGGCTGGGGCGATCCCCAGGGGCGGGTCGCGCTGAAGGAAGCGGCCGGCCTCGAGGTTCAGGCCAATCAGATCAACGATGCCGGCACGCTCCAGGTCGTGCATCACCGCGCCCCGGACTATCTGATCCCGGAACAGGGAGTGCTCGCCACCTTCGACGGCAACAACCCGAAGCATGTCGCGGATCTGACCCACTTCACCGAGGCCTTCCGCCGCTACTACGACATCCCCGGGGCCACGCTGGCGCTGGTCAAGGATGGCGAGATCGTCTACCACGAGACCTTCGGCGTGCAGAACACCCTGACCGGCGAGCCGGTCAACAAGGACACGCTTTACGAGGCGGCCTCGATCTCCAAGTCGATGTTCGCCTACGCGTTCATGCGCCTGGTCGAGCGGGGCCTGATCGATCTCGACCGTCCGCTCCACGAAGTGCTGCCCTTCGACAACATCGCCGACGATCCGCGCTCGAAGCTGATCACCGCGCGGCACGTGCTGACCCACCAGGCGGGCATGGGCAACTGGCCCTTCGGCGGCCCCGGAAGCTACGCCAACGGGCAGAAGGGTGAACTCAACTACACCCCCGGCGAGGACTACAGCTACTCGGGCACGATGATCAACTACCTGGGCCGGGTCGCCGAGAAGCTGACCGGCAAGACCATCGAGGAGATCGTCGCCGAGGAGACCTTCGCCACCATGGGGATGACCGACACCGCCTTCACCGAGAACGAGAACTTCACCCGCCGGGCCATGGGCCACTGGCACAGGATGCCCAACTTCAACGGCCACCCCAGCTACGCCAGCATGGCCTCCAGCGCCCACACCAATCCGGGGGAGCTGGCACGCTTCATGATCGGGCTGATGGAGGGGCGCGGCCTCAAGCCCGAGACCCACGCCGAGATGTGGAAGCGCCAGCTGGAACTGCCGCGGGACGACGACGATGAGGACCCGCGATGGACCGGCCTCGGGTTCTTCTGGCAAGAGACCGGCGTCGGCTCCGCGGTCGGCCACGGCGGCAACAACGGCGACTTCAAGTGCGAGATGTTGATGGTGCCCGAGATCAACGCCGGCTGGACGGTGATGACCAACAACAACGTCGGCCACCAGCTGATGGCCGCGCTTCAGGCCTACCTGATGGGCGAGCCCGGCGACTAGACCGCCCACGGCCTCGTTCCCGGCCAAGGCCGGCTGAACGGCGAACCGCCTAGCCGTTCCGGCCCGGCGAGAAGAGGAGTTGCGCCAGATCCCCCCAGTCCAAGGGGCGCTCCGGATCCAGCGCCCACCCGGCCAGATCGACCAGATCCTCTTCAGGCACCGGCACATCTTCAAGGCGCCGCAAGGTTCGGCTTTCGCCCAGAAGCCGCTCGGTTGCACGATGATACGACCGCTCTGCCTCGAGAGCCGCCGCGACTGCCTCAGGGTGTCGACCGAGATGCTCCGCCAGCAGCTCCCCTCGTAGCGCGCGCAGCGCGTGTCGCGCATCTTCGTCGCCGGACTCGACGAACAGATTGGTCTCCGTGTCCAGGCTCATCGAACGATTCGAAAGATTGGCGGAGCCGATCGTGGCAAACCGGTCATCGACGATGCACAGTTTCGAATGCACGACGATCGGATCCCCGTTTGCGGCGGTCGGATACCAGATTCGCAGCCGATCATGACGATCTGCTTCCCGCAGTCGATGAACCACTCGCGCGCGCAAGCGCCCCATCACCACGTTCTCGAGCCACCCGCTAACCTCCCGCGGGATCACGATGCAAACTTCCGGCCCCTCGCGCCGCTGTAAGAGTGCCATGATCTCGCCGGCGATCGCGTCAGACGAAAGGTACTGATTCTCGATGTACACGAACTGACGCGCACTCCGGAGTGCATCGCGATACATCGACTCGATCTCTCGCCTTCCATGGCCCTCGCCGACGCTCTCCGTCCGCGCCAACCCCACCTCGACGTCCCGCAACGCAGGTCGAAGCTCCGGCGGCCAGGGATCCGAGTCCTGGCCGGGCGCATCGATCACCTCACCGGTCGCACGTTTCCACCGATCGCGCACGCCCTCGCCGAGCGCGGCGGCTGCATCGCCCGAGACCGCCACCTGAGCATCATGAAAAGGAGGATACGGCTTCCCCGACGGGTCCAGGCGTCGGGCGTCAAGCGGACGATGCTCCCGGGTGTCCCAGCGCTTCGCGGTCAGATCGATACCGCCGACGAATGCGACGGCATCGTCGATGACGACGATTTTCTCATGGTGACATGCTGCCGAGGGGTGCACTCCATCGAAGTGCAGGCGGATACGCGGAGACGTTTGCCAGCCAAGCCGCATCGTCCCCAGTAACTCGCGCTCCGCGGCACAGAAGACGTTGCAATCCCAGATGAGGAGATGAACACGCAGGTCGGCGCGCTCGACGGTCAGACGCTCGAGCAATGCGACCAACGTCTCCGATCGGCCACCGCCTCGGCGCAGCTCGAGCTGACTGTGGACATCCCATCCCGCGATCAGGATCGAGCGTTGCGCCCGCTCGAGGGACTTCGCTAGCCAACCGAAGTAGGCTTCCGCATCGACGAGAACCGCCCATCGACCGGCCCTGGCGCGCAGCCCGTTGTCGCTCCGAACTCGGGTCACTGCGTTCCTCGATCGCTCCACGGCAGCACACCTTCGCCCAGCGCACCGTCGAGGCTACTCTGCCTCATTGCCCGAATCCCCCCGGGGGCGGTCGATCCGAACATCGATGGGGCGAACCACATCCACATGCACGTCCCGCTGCGGAAAGGCGATGGTGATCTCCGCATCTCGAAACAGTTGATCGATCTTGTACCGCACGTCACTCTGAATCCGCAGTCGATCGAGTATCTGCCGCACGGTGATCCAGAAATAGACCCTGAACTGCAGCGCGTTGTCCCCAAACCCCGTGAACAGCACCTCCGGCTCGGGGCGCTTGAGGATCTGACCGTGCTCCGTAACCGACCGCTCGATCAATCGGGCAACTTCCCGAGTGGGTGATCCGTACGCGACACCGACATCCACGTAGGTACGAAGCGTCGTGTCCGAGAGGGTCCAATTCAGCACTTCGCGCTCCAGAAAGATACTGTTCGGGACGATCACGTGAGTGTTGTCTCCGGAGCGTACCCGTGTGCTGCGCCCGCCGATTCTCTCGACCCGACCGTAGGTGCCGTTGACCTCGATCATATCTCCGACCTTGATCGGTCGCTCGGCCATCAAGATCAACCCGCTGATGAAGTTGTTGACGATGTTCTGACTACCGAAACCGATCCCGATGGCGAGCGCCCCCCCGATGAACGTCAGCGCGGTCAACGGAATGTTCACGAAACGCAGGGCCGTCAAAAAGAACAACAGCACCATCACGTAGAGAAACAGCGTCTGAAGGCTCGCGGCGAGGCTCGCGTCCATCGACAACCGGTCGAGTACTCGGCGTCGAAGCTGGCGAGCGAGCAGCCTGGAGACGACGACGCCGGCCAGCACCAACACGAGGGCCAGCACCAGTTTCCCGACCGTGATCGGCCGGTCGTCCACCGTGGTGATCTCGAAGTTCCACAAAGACCAGATCTGATCACTCAGAGCGGTCACGCCAAAACGAACGTTCTCCGCGACCCCGCCGACCGAGAACTCGGAATGCCAACGCTCGAGATCGGCGCGTCGCGAGGTGAGCCAAGCCACGTGATCGCTCTCGGCTTCGATCCGCGTCTCGAGCGAACCCAGGCGGGATTCGATCTGGACTCTCCGGGCCGCGTCCTCGGCTTGGCGAAGATCGCCCTGGACCCGGCCTCGCTCCGCGGCTAGCCGTTCGCGGCGAGCCCTCGCGGCCTCTTGCTCGTATGTGACCTCACTCAGAGCCGCCGCCAAACGGCGCCGCGCCGCGTTCTTGTCGGACGTCCTCTCGAGTTCGCCCGACGCGAGGCGATAGCGCAACGTCCATCCGTCGCCGAGCAGTGTCAGAAGGTGGGCCTGCCCATCGAACAGCTCCGCCTGCCGCTCCAGAGTCGCCAAATCGGCCTCGAGTGCAGCGCGCCGGGACGCGGCGGCCGGCTGCTCCTCGGCGGCCTGAAGCGCGGACTTCGCCCGGCGGATCGCCGGCGAGAGATTCTCGCGCTTCTGCAGCAGACGTTGTCGAAGATCTTCGTATTCACTCAACCGCTCGCGCAGGTCCGCCGGATTGGCCGTCAAACGGGCCCTCTTGGCCTCAGCGGCAGCGGCGAGCCGCTCCGCACCGTCGACCGCCACGGCTAGCTCGGTTCTCGCGTTGCGCAACTCGAATCGCGCGAGCCGCACACGCTCTCTGGCCTCCCAAAGCTGAGCCTGGTTCGCAGCGCCGTCGTCGACCATTCGGCGGGTGTCGTCAAGCACCGCGGAGGCCCGCTCCAGAGACTGCTCGGCCGTTCCTACAGCCCGTTCCAGCGTGGCGACGCGCTCTTCCGTCGCCTGCTGACGCTTGAGCGTGCGGTCCAGATCGCGAAGAGAGTACGGAGGATCGATCGCGGGAGGGGTTTCCGGGTTCTCGAAGGCGTCGATCAGTCCCATGGCCCGGTCCAGGGCGTCAAGTTGCTGCTCAAGCACGCTTCGCTGCTGAGCGGAGGAGGCCGAGGCGAGATCGCTCTCGATCTCGTCGCGAATGGTTTCGATCTTCTCGCGATTCAGGTCGACTCGCGTCCCGGATGTGGGGGGCAACACCTCGTCGGCCGGCGGGATCGAGATCGCCCCGTGGGCGGCAATACCGACGGTGAGGAGGCAAGCGTAAAGCGAGAGCGTTCTGGTCGATCGTTCCATCTCGTCTCCTCGTCAAACCGGCCGGCCGGCGCGGCCAGTGTCCCGTGCGGGACACTAGCGAAGCAAGGCAGGGAAGCGATCACCCAGACCGGTGGCCATCAGGTCGAC
Organism: uncultured Acidobacteriota bacterium; assembly: GCA_964496265.1. Taxonomy (GTDB): domain Bacteria; phylum Acidobacteriota; class Polarisedimenticolia; order Polarisedimenticolales; family Polarisedimenticolaceae; genus Mor1. The sequence continues at coordinate 22,662 of CAZBZH010000003.1, forward strand.
GGCGATACCCGCGAGGATCAAGCCGAACAGGCGCGTGACGATCAGCAGCACCGTTTCCCCGAGCACCCGCTTAACCATGGGAGAAAGGAGCAACATCACGTAGATTGCCACCATCACCGCAATGACGACGAGCCCGAGGGCGCCTCGCTGGAGCCAGCTATCGGCGCGACTCGAAAAGACGATTGCCGTGGTGATCGAACCTGGCCCCGCGATGATCGGCACGGCCAGCGGCACGACGACCTGACGAAAACGGGCCTGAGCCGCCTCCATCGAATCCTGCCCCTTGCCCTTCCCGTCCTCCGGATCGACCTCGGTGACCTCACCGCGAACCATGTTGAGCGCCACGATCAGAATCACGATCCCCCCGCCGATGCGGAAGCTCGCGAGGTCAAGGCTGAACAACTCGAGAAGTGACCGCCCGAACAGCAACGCGGCAAGCAGGATCGCCCCCGCCGTCAAGACCACGAGGAAAGCGAGGCGCCAGGAGACCGCCCGCGACGTGCCAGCTGCGGACTCGAGCCAGATGGGAACCTTGCCCAGCGGGTTGACGATGGCCAGCATCGCCACGGCAAATTTGACCAACAGCCCGGCTTCCAGGGGTGACGACACGACCTTGCCCTCGTTGTGTGAACTCAGCGGCGCTTCCGCAGGTGAGCCGGCGCGGCCCCGGCCGGCACGCCCGTCATCCTACTGCACTCGGCCTCCCCCGGCCGGAACGGAGGGGATCGACAGGATGCCTGAGCCCGGTCAGACGCGACACGGCCGGGCGGGACGCATCGCGACTCAGGGCAGGCCGGTCTACTTCTTCGAGCGCAGGTATTCCTGGCGCACGAGAGTGACAAGCAGCGCGACCCCACCGGCGAAGGCTGCCAGGAACAGCACGATCGCGAGCGCTGGGTACCCCAAGATGGAATACGGCGTCTCGATGCGCATGATCAACGAGGCTCCCACGATGCATGCCGCCAGCACGAGACCCAGCGTGATCCGCGTTCCGACCTGCTGCATCGTTCGCATCAACGCCGCCTCGTCCAGCGCACGAACCCGTACCTCGAGGCGGCGCCGGGTCAGAGCCTCGAATAGCCCGTTGAGCCGCTGGGGCAATCGATGAACAAACTCACGAACCTCGATCATTGCTGCGATCGCCTGTGCTGAGTTGACCCCCTCGGCAAGCTGCTTCGCCGCAATGGATCGAACGTGGTTCTTCATCACATCGCCGACGTCGAACTCCGGATCGAGCCGCTGTCCGATCTCATCGAGGTGCATCATGGCCTTGCCGACGACCGCAAGTTCCGCCGGCGGTCGCAGCCCGCCACTCGCCGCGATCCGGCCCATTTCGAAGACGAACGCTCCGAGGCGTAGCCGCGCGGCCCCGTCTCGCCCAAACCGAAGGATCAGGCGTCCCATCTCTCGTTCGAAACGATTGGGTTCGAAGTCGTCGAGCGGGGTGCCCATCGCGAGGCAGCTCGCCGCGGCGGCGACGCTGTCGCCGTTGCCCACCGCGATCACCAGCTTGAGCAGTTCCCTGCGGAAACTACGGGGAAGCCGGGCGACCATGCCGAAATCGATCATCGCCAGGCGGCCTTCCGCGGTGAGCAGGACGTTGCCCGGATGGGGATCGGCATGAAAGAAGCCCTCGAGCAGGATCTGATCCAGGTAGGCGCAACACAGGTCGCTTGCGACGTCCGCGCCTTCCGGGAAACCCGCGCCCGGATCGAGGTCTTGCAGCTTGCGCCCTTCGATCAGTTCCATGGCCAGGACCTTCGAGGTCGTCATCGACGCGAATACTCCGGGGACGACGATGCTCTCCACGCCCTGCAACGCCTGCCGCATCTGCCGGAGGTTGTCGGCTTCCGCGGCATAGTCGAGCTCGCGCAACAGCACCGACCGGAAGTGGGCCACCATCTCCCTGAACGCGTAGCGCCGGCCGAGGTCGGTCTGTTGATCGATGACCTCAGCGATCTTGTCGAGCGCCTCGAGGTCGGTACGCATGGCGGCCGAGATGTCCGGACGCTGCACCTTGACCGCCAGTCGCTCTCCGTCGAGATTGCGCGCCCGGTGAACCTGCCCGATCGAGGCTGAGGCAAGCGGCACCCGCTCGAACTCGGCCCAGATCTCGTCGGGCGATGCGCCCAGTTCGCCTCGAAGAATCTCCTCGACCTGGCTCCACGGCATGGGTTCCACATCGTCCTGCAGCCGGCTCAGCGCCTCCAGATAGGGCGGAGGCAACAGGTCGGCCCGGGTCGAGAGCAGTTGTCCCAGCTTGATGAAGGTCGGCCCGAGGGCCTCGAGGTCGCCGGCCAGTTGACTCGGATCCCGAGCGTCCCCCTCCCCTCCGGATCGGCGCAGGATCTGCGAGACCAGACTGTCGTGCAGCAGCTGCGCGCCCCCGTGACGCACGAGCAGCATGGCGATGTCCTTGAATCGCTTGAGGAGTGCGGGCCGCAACGAGTTCAGGTTCATTCCCGGTATCCACCTATGCCCGCAGCGGGGCGCTGATCATGCACCCGCGGATCATACGCCACCGGTCGAGAGCACGGTGGGGCCTGACCCTTGATATGCGGCCGGAAGTCCGGGCAAGCAGCGCAGGGACCGATCGCGACAGCTTCGCGGCTGCCTCCACTCAGGGGCAGCTTCCCCCGAGCCGCTGCGGCAGGTAGCAAGCACCCGGCGCCTCGGCGGGCGCCGGACGCTCGCCGGCGCTCCCCTGCCCCAGGCTGCCCTCGGAGTAGCCGTCCCGGCCACTGAGCAGCCAGAAACGATCACCGGCGGCGGCGTTGAAACTCAGGTTCCCCGAAGTACCGAGGCCGCACACTGTCCGGTCGTAGCCGTAGCCGGCCACCGCGGAGAGCGGGCCGGCGTGCAACGCATGGTCGGTGGCCGAACAGCCGGCCTCGTAGCTCAGGGTCACCTCACCGGTTCCGGCGTCGAAGCCGGTGACGGTCATCAACGCTCCGGAGCCCACCCCCGACACCTCGGCCACCGGCGCATTGAAGTCCTGCAGGTAGGGGCGTAGGCCTGCGTACCAGACATCGGCCATCATCCAACCGCCGTTGTCGGTGTGGTGGCGATGATCGGCGCGCATGCAGCCGATCTGCTCGGAGTTGGTTTCGTCATCCTCGGTGTCGTCGGCGGGGATCGAAGCGGGCCGGGACGTCCAGGGCGCGTTGACTCGCCAGTCCGCCGGACTGATGCCCTGGCTGTAGCACTTCGCGCTGAAGTCCCACAACTCGGTGATGTCGTTGGGAGTCGCCCGGTGGACTCGGGGGTCCCGGTCGGCACGCTGGAAGTAGGCCTCCACCGCCGCGTGTTCCCAGTAGACCGTGGGCAGGTAGAAGTGGTCGAAGGGCCGGGAGGGCGTCGGCGTACGCAGAGCATGATCGCCGCAACCGGGTTCGCTGTAGTAGCCGCAGGCGAAGTTGGTCACCGGCTTGTGGATGATGAACACATGCTCGGGGCTCATGGCGCCGTAGTCATTGAGCAGATCGTCAACCAGCATGTCGAACCAACCGCCGTAGACGTTGCGGCTGGCGTCCTGGGCGTCGAGCACCCCGTCGCAGTTCCAGTCCAACGCCTCTCCGATCACCCCGCTCGACGACGGGCAGGGCCGGGACGCCGCGGGTAAGTCCGAGGCCAGGAAGAAGTCCTGATCGTCGACGTCGCCGTCCCGGTCGAAATCGTCCACCGGGGTGCTGCGGTTGGAGCTGTCCTGAATCACCGCCAGGCGCACGTCCATCTTCTCCCAGCAGGCGTGAAAGTCGAGGGCCTGCTCGTTGCGCACCCCACCCTCGTGCCAGACGCAATCGAGGGCGCGGGCGGTGCAGGTGTTGTTCGGCGGAGCACACTCGGGCGGCGCCTGCTCGACGGGGTTGAGGCTGCGCTCCATTCGCATCCGGCGGCAGGACCAGCGCACGCCGCTGTTGTCCTGGCAGTACTGATCGGGATCCGAAGTCAGCACCCGGTTGTACTGTGGGTCTCCCGGTGCGATGCTCAGCCGGGACCAGAGGAAGCCGCCGTCGCCGTTCTTGATCGCCCGGAAGACCACGTAGTTGCGTCCGTCGGCCGGATCGCCGTTGGCGGTCTCGGCGAACTTGCCCGGCCAGTCCCCCTGGCCGCTGGTGCTGTGACCCAGCACCATGAAACCGACGTCGACCGGATCGCCGAACCCATCGGTCACCGGCAAGTCGAGGGTTCCGGCGGCGAACGCGCTCGCGGACAGGCAGACACACAGGAACGCGGTGCCGAGACGGAGGGTCGCCCGGCGCCCGCAGGCAGCGGTATGCATGGTGTTCAGACCTCGTTGATTTAGACCCGGGGGCGCCACTCTCGTACGAGCATTTCCGCGGCGGTGCAACCATGGCGGATTTACGCGGTTGTCAAGATCCCGATCCGCTGAGCTTTCCGCTATGATGTCGCGATTTTCGTGAAAGAAATTCCCGGAGCACGGCACACCCATGAAGCGCACGGAAAAGGGCGAACGGATCCGCAAGATCCTCGACGAGTTGATTCCCGAGGTTCCGATTCCGCTGGATCACGAGACGCCGTACCAGCTGCTGGTCGCGGTCGCGCTCTCGGCCCAGACCACCGACGAGCGGGTCAACATGGTGACCCCCGCTCTGTTCGCCGCGGCACCGACACCCCGCAAGATGGCGAAGCTGACCGCCGACCAGATCCTCGAGCACATTCGCACCTGCGGCCTGGCGCCGACCAAGGCGAAGAACGTCAAGAAGATGGCGGAGCAACTGGTCGAGCTTCACGACGGCGAGGTGCCCGCATCCTTCGATGCACTCGAGGCGCTTCCCGGGGTGGGCCACAAGACCGCCAGCGTGGTGATGGCCCAGGCGTTCGGCATTCCCGCCTTCCCGGTGGACACCCACATCCACCGGCTCGCCGCCCGCTGGGGGCTGTCCGACGGCCGCTCGGTGGAGAAGACCGAGCGGGACCTGAAGGCGGTGTTCCCCGAGGACAGCTGGAACCGCCTGCATCTGCAGATCATCTACTTCGGCAGGCAGTACTGCCCGGCCCAGCGGCATGACCTGACGACCTGCCCGATCTGCGGCTGGGCCGCGACCAAGAAGCGCATCGCCGAGGAGGCGGGCCGCAAGGCATCGCGCAGCGGAAACGGCGGAGCCGGCGGCACCCGCGCCCGCAAGAAGGCTCCGGCCAGAGCCCGTGCCCGCCGCCCCCTCTCGGAGATCTGATACCGGGGACTCGGCCCCTCCAGGGTTCCGCGCGGGACGCTAGCGTTGCTGCCCCCCGGCGACGATGATGTCCTCCCGCTCCTGCTGCCAGTCGTATTCCATGTAACGGGCCGTGGCCACCGCCGCCTCGGTGCCGTCCAGCCGGCGCAGCAGGTGCAGCGCACCGTCGATCCCCGCCGATACGCCGGCGGTGGTGATGATCTTGCCGTTGTCGACGAAGCGGCGGTCGTCGTGGATCGTCGCCTCGGGCGCCATCTTGCGCAGGCCGTCGATCGCCCCGTGATGGGTCGTGGCTTCCAGTCCGTCCAGCGCCCCGATCTTGGCCAGCGCCGCGGCGCCGGTGCAGACGGTCAGCACATGGTCCGCCTCGGCCACCGCGTCGGCGATCCACTTCATCGCGGCCTCGTCGCCGGTCAGGTTGCCCGAGTTGCCTCCGGGGATGATCAGGATGTCCGGGCGCAGCGCGTCGTTCATCGCGTGGGCCGGGGTGATCGAGACGAAGCCCTGGCTCACGATCGGCTCGCGGGATGAGGCCACGGTGTAGACCTCGTAGTTTCCGCCGCCGTGGGCCGCCGCGAACACCTCGCCTGGACCGGCAAAATCCAGCAGCTCCACCCCGTCGTACAACACCACCGCTACGTTCATCGTCTTGCGCTCCGTGAAGTGAACCGGACGTTCCAGAAACTCCGACCGGCAGTTGGTGCTGCCGAAGATGTAGATCTTGCCATCGTGCACCGCGAAATTCTCGGGATTCCCCGGAACCCCGCGCATGGTGGCGCATTCGCCGCCGAACTGGATGCCGTAGCGCTCGGGCGAGGCCTGGAAGGCGGCTCGTGATTCGGCGCTCTGGAACAGGTAGCGGAACCCGCCGTGATCCA
>CAZBZH010000004.1:0-27043 GCA_964496265.1 uncultured Acidobacteriota bacterium
CCACTTGGCGGAACATCGATTCCATGCCGAAGGTGCGCGCCTCGTCGGGAACGATCGGGACGCAGAGCTTGCCGATCTTCGGATCCTTGAGCAGCTGCGCCAGCAGGCGCACGAAGACCATCGTCGTCGAGGCTTCACGATCGGTGGAGGCCTCGATCAGGCCCTGGAACACCTTGTCGTCGGGGAGGTCGATCGGGTCGCAGTCTCCCTGGCGGGACGGCACGAAGCCGCCCAGGTTCATCCGGCGCTCGCGCAGATAGACCATCTCGGGCGTGTCGTCGGCCGGACGATAGAACGGAGCCTCGCCGACCTCGTCGTCGGAGATCGGGATGCCGAAGCGGCCGCGGAACTCCCGCAGTTCTTCCTCGTTGAGCTTCTTCTGCTGGTGCGTGATGTTCTTGCCTTCACCCGCCTCGCCGAGACCGTAGCCCTTGACCGTCTTGGCCAGGATCACCGTGGGCGCGCCCACGTGATCCATCGCGGCCTTGTAGGCGGCGTAGACCTTCTCCGGATCGTGGCCGCCGCGGCGCAGCCGGGCGAGTTCGTCGTCGGTCAGGTGATCGACCATCTGCTTGAGTCGCGGATCGGTGCCGAACAGGTGCTCACGCACGTAGGCGCCACCCTTGACGCTGTAGTTCTGGTACTCGCCGTCGACGGCGTGGTCCATCCGTTCGGCCAGCAGGCCGTGCTCATCCGCCTCGAACAGCGGATCCCAGCTATCGCCCCACAGGCACTTGATCACGTTCCAGCCGGCGCCGCGGAAGATCGCTTCCAGTTCCTGGACGATCTTGCCGTTGCCCCGCACCGGTCCGTCGAGGCGCTGCAGGTTGCAGTTGATCACGAACACCAGGTTGTCGAGACCCTCCCGGGCGGCGAGGCTGATGGCGCCGAGAGATTCCGGCTCGTCGGTTTCGCCGTCGCCGAGGAAGGCCCAGACCTTGCCGGTGCGCTCCTTCAGCCCGCGGTCTTCCAGGTAGCGATTGAAGCGGGCCTGGTAGATCGCCATGATCGGGCCGAGGCCCATCGAGACCGTGGGGAACTCCCAGAAACCGGGCATCAGCCAGGGGTGGGGGTACGAGGAAAGCCCGCCGCCCGGCGCCAGCTCCCGGCGGAAGTTCTCGAGCTGTTCGACGTTCAGCCGGCCCTCGAGGAACGCCCGGGCGTAGATACCCGGCGCGGCGTGACCCTGGAAGTAGATCAGGTCGCCGCCGTTGGCGTCGTCCTTGCCCTTGAAGAAGTGGTTGAACGCCACCTCGTAGAGGGTCGCCGCCGAGGCGAAGGTCGAGATGTGCCCACCGATGCCGCTCTCGACCCGGTTGGCCCGCACGACCATGGCCATGGCGTTCCAGCGAATGATGCTCTTGATCCGGCGCTCGATCGCCCGGTTCCCCGGGAAGCGGGGCTGGGCGTGGCGCGGGATGGTGTTCAGGTAGGGGGTGTTGGCGGAGTACGGCAGGGAGATGCCGAACTCGGCCGCGCGCCGCTGGAGGTGACGCAGCAGCCGGCGCACCCGGCCGGTGCCCCCCTGCTTGATCACGTAGTCCAGGGACTCGATCCATTCCTCGTTTTCGAGCTGTTCCAGCTGCGGATCCTGGGGCGCCTCGTCGATGGTGGCCATGGGCTGAACAATCTCCTTCGAAAGGGCTACGGGCGAACCTGCGCCCGCCGGAATTTCTCGAAAACACCGTGTCGGGAGGGAGATTGTAGTGGCTCTGACCCGCCCCGTCCGGTCCTCAGGGGCCTCCATCGGCTTGACAGGGTCGAAAATTAATCTATCATTCCATCCGGATTTACGGATTGATATGCAGCCCAGGATTTTCAACCAGATGACGGCCCTGGCAGACGGCGTGCGCAGCCGGGTGCTGCTGCTGCTGGATGGCCGGGAATTGACCGTTTCGGAGCTTTGTGCGGTGCTTCAACTGCCCCAGTCCACCGCCAGCCGCCACCTCAAGACCCTCGGTGAGGCCGGCTGGGTGGTGTCCCGCCGGGATGGAACCAACCGGTTCTACACCCGTGCCGAGGACCTGGATGAGCGCTCCCGCGGGCTGTGGAGCCTGACCCACGAGCAGATCGCCGAGGCTCCGGCCAGCGCTCAGGACCAGGAACGGCTGCGAGAGGTGCTGGCCGAACGCCGGACCAAGACCCGGGAGTTCTTCGCCGGCGCCGCCGCCGACTGGGACCGGGTGCGCACCGAGCTGTTCGGCGAGGGATTTCAGCGCATGGCGCTACTGGGCCTGCTCGACCCGGACTGGGTCGTGGCCGACCTGGGCTGCGGCACCGGAGTGGTCGCCGAGGCGCTGGCGCCGTTCGTCGCCCGGGTGATCGGGGTCGACGGCTCGGCGGAGATGATCGACGCCGCCCGCACCCGGCTGGCCGGCCGCGACCACGTCGAGCTACAGCGCAACGATCTGGAACATCTGTCCATTGCCGACGGATCGGTGGACGCGGTCACCATGGTGCTGGTTCTGCACCATCTGGCCGATCCCGCCCGGGTGCTGGCCGAGGTCGGCCGCGTGCTGCGCCCGGGAGGCCGGGCCCTGATCGTCGACATGCTGCCTCACGACCGCAGCGAGTATCAGCAGGAGATGGGGCACCTCTGGCTCGGGTTTACCCGGGAACAGCTGGAACGCTTCCTGCGGCCGGCCGGCCTGCGCCTCGATCGCTTCGAGCCGCTGCCCGCCGATCCCCAGGCCCGGGGTCCGCTGCTGTTCGCGGCGACCTGCCGCCTCAACTCCAGTTTCCAATAACCGATGACATGAGAAACCCCTCGATCGACAAAGCGAGCGACATCCCAAAGGAGAGTCCATGAGCACCGTGACCGAGATGCACCCCTTCGAGGCCGCCCAGAAAGCCGGCCGCGAGCCCTACAAGGTGGCCGACCTCAGCCAGGCCGATTTCGGCCGGCAGGAGATTCGCCTCGCCGAACAGGAAATGCCCGGCCTGATGGCCCTGCGCAAGCGCTACGAGGGCAAGAAGCCCCTGGGCGGCGTCAAGGTCATGGGCAGCCTGCACATGACCGTGCAGACCGCCGTGCTGATCGAAACCCTGACCGACCTCGGCGCCGACGTGCGCTGGGTCTCCTGCAACATCTTCTCGACCCAGGATCACGCCGCCGCGGCGGTGGTGGTCGGCCGTCCCGAGAGCGGCGGTACCGTCGACAACCCGCGCGGCGTGCCGGTCTACGCCTGGAAGGGTGAGACCCTCGAAGAGTACTGGTGGTGCACCAACCAGGCGCTGATGTGGAACGACGGTTCCGGCCCGGACCAGATCGTCGACGACGGCGGCGACGCCACCCTGCTGATCATCAAGGGCGCCCAGTTCGAGAAAGAAGGCAAGGTTCCCGAGTTCGACGCCGCCAACGATCCCGAGGAGTGGGGCGAGATCCTCAAGGTCCTGCGGGACGAGCAGCAGAAGAACCCCGGCCGCTGGGGCAAGGTCGCCGAGGCGCTGCGCGGTGTGAGCGAAGAGACCACCACCGGAGTCGACCGCCTCTACCACATGATGCGTGACGGCCAGCTGCCCTTCCCGGCGATCAATGTCAACGACTCGGTGACCAAGAGCAAGTTCGACAACATCTACGGTTGCCGCCACTCGGTGATCGACGGCCTCAACCGCGCCAGCGACGTGATGATCGGCGGCAAGGTCGCCGTGGTCGCCGGTTACGGCCAGGTCGGACGCGGCTGCGTCCAGGCTCTGCGCGGCCAGGGTGCCCGGGTGATCGTCACCGAGGTCGACCCGATCTGCGCGCTGCAGGCGGCGATGGAAGGCCACGAGGTCACCACGCTGGAAGATGTCGTCGAAACCGCCGACATCTTCATCACCGCCACCGGCTGCAAGGACGTGATCACCGCCGAGCACATGTCGAAGATGAAGGACAAGGCGATCGTGGCCAACATCGGCCACTTCGACAACGAGATCGACATGGCCGGCCTGGCCAAGTGGAACGGCGTGACCCGCAACAACATCAAGCCGCAGTACGACGAGTTCGTCTTCCCCGACGGCCACGCCGTGCTGATCCTCGCCGAGGGCCGGCTGATGAACCTCGGCTGCGCCACCGGCCACCCGAGCTTCGTGATGTCCAACTCGTTCACCAACCAGGTTCTGGCCCAGGTCGAACTGCACCAGAACAACGACAACTACGAGAACAAGGTCTACATGCTGCCCAAGCACCTCGATGAGGAGGTCGCGCGGCTGCACCTCGGCCAGCTCGGCGTCAAGCTGACCAAGCTGACCGACGATCAGGCCAGCTACATGGGTGTGACCAACGAAGGTCCGTTCAAGCCCGAGCACTACCGCTACTAGCGCGTTCCGACAGCAACAAGCAGAAACGGCGGGTCTTCGGATCCGCCGTTTTTTTGCCCCTTTTTCTGAGCCCTTCTTCAGCTCGGTTCGGTCGCGGCCCGGCGGCTAGCGTTCGGCCAGCCGCCGGTTGCTCTCGACCACCTTCTGCAGCGCCGCCAGGGTTTTCACCATGCGCTTGCTGAGGAAGGGTTTGGCCGCGCGCCGTCCCGAAGACTCGAGATAGGAGCCGCGCTCGCGGATCGGCGCGATGACCAGGCTCTCCAGATCGTCGGGATCGGCGGCGTCGGCCAGACGCAGGATCAGGTCGAGGGTCAGCTCGACGAAGCGGGGGTTATCCCGCTCCAGCTCGCCGAGCACACCGGTGTTCTTGACCTGGTAGTAGCGGTAGAAGCGCTCCAGGGTCGCCTGCTGCTCCTCGGCGACGAAGAAACGGCTGGCCTCGGGCAGACCGGCCTTGGTCGTGACCAGCGCGTGGTGATAGCCCTCGAGCAGGATCATGATCAGGGCCACCTCGGACAGTCGCCTCTCCTCCTCATCCCCGAGCGGCTCGGCGTCTTCCTCGGCTCGTTTCTTCTCGGCCTTGTTCCGGGCGCGCAGCTGCATGTAGGTGTCCCGATCGATGCCGCCGCGCTGATACGCCTCCAGCAGCGCCGCGTCTTTGAGGTGGTAGAGCTGGCGTCCCGGTTCGAACTCGGGGGTCTGCGCGCTGCGGATGGCCCTGCGGCGAGCGCCCACAACCTCCATCTCCTCCGGTCCGGGCAGCGCGTCCTCCTCGGCGGCATCCAGCAATAGATCGACCAGATTGAAGATCACCATCTCGAACCCAGCCGGGTTCAACGCGTGAAAGTCCCGGTGAAACACCTCGATATAGCGACGCAGGATGTCCGGATGGTCCTTGAGCGCCCCGACCAGGATCTCCAGCACCCGCGGCTGCTCCAGATCCGGGTGAACCACGCCGCCCCGCTCGGCGACCATGAGAGTCAACGCGTCGATCGTCTCCATCGCCTCCACCGCATCCTTCTCGTTGTCGACGATGCGGTCGATGTAGCCCCGAACCGCCCCGATCAGCGCCGGCTCCAGATTCTGCCGCCGGGTGGGCGGCCCGAGACGATCGAAGCGCTCGAGCAAGATCAGGAGTTCGTCGGTCGTGGCGGAACGGCGCAGTTCGGAGAAGGCCTCCCCGATGGCCTCGAAGCGAGCGAGGGCCAACTCCTCGGGAAGCTCGCGAACGGTCAGGCAATCCTCGGCACCCCGGCGCATCGCCAGCGGCAAGGCATCGTCGCCGAACAACCGCGAGGTCACCCGGTAGTTCGCCTGCTGGTTCATGGTCAGCCGTAGCAGGTTCGCGGCGCGCTGAACCAGATCGACCCGATCGCTCTCGGCGTGGCGCTCGAAGGCCTCGCGGAGCCGCGGGCCGATCTGATCGGCGATCGCCGGGAGCAGGACGTAGTTGCGGCAGCGAGTGCGGGCGTTGAGCGCCTGTTCCTCCTCGGGAATCGCCGAGGGCTGCCCCAGCATCCGGGCACAGACCGGGTCGCCGTGTTCGACCGCGAGGCGTGACATCGCCTCCAGGGCGTGGAGCACGTGCCAGTTGGAGATGTCCTGCTCGAGGCGGACCCGCAGCTCCCAGTAGGCGCGCCGGAAACCCGCTTCCTCGGCGAGATCGAAAGCGGCGCCTCTGCGCAACTCGGCACCGGCGGCGTCCAGATAGCGCTGCAGTCCGTTGCGGAAGTCGGCGCCACGGGCCGCCGCGGCGACGAGGTCGAGATCCGCCATCGCCGCCAGCTCCGCCTGGGCCTCGCGCCAGGCATCGGTGAACACCGGATCGGGCTCGGTCTCGGCGGCGACAGGGACCGCCGCCAGCCCGCACAGAACGAGCAGTAGCGCAGTACGCATCGGCGTGCTCCTCTCCTGCCCCCGGAAACGCCCGCACCCCGGCCACGGTTTCAACCGGGCCCTAAATTGTCGCCCGCTTCGATTGGCCGCGCAAAACGCTGCCGGACGCTGTATCTTCCGCGGCGATGAACGTTCGGCTGAGAGGACGACTACTGGCCGCGATCGGGGGCGCCTGGATGGCCCTCTGCTGGCTGCCGTTGGGCCTGGCGCCGACGATGCCCCTGGGAGCCTTCCTGGTGCTGCGCGGCATCCGCAGCGCCGAGACCCGGCGGGAAGCGCTCTGGATCGGCTTCTTCTTCGGCCTGGCCCGCTACGCGGTCGCCTCCCACTTCCTGCTGTGGCTGATGCGCTACTCGGTTCCGCTGGGCCTCACCATCTATCTGCTGGCCATCGCCTACATCATTCCCCAGGCGCTGTTCGAGTGCTGGGCGGCCTTCCGCCTGGAGAAGAGCGCCCGGTTGCCCCGGGCCCTCGGCCTGGGACTGGCCTACGTCGGGGTCGAGAAGCTCCGCACCGTCAGCGACCTGTCCTTCCCCGCCGACGTGCTGGCCCACGCCTTCGGCACCAACCCCGCCTGGCTGAGCTGGACCCCGGTAACCGGCCCCCACGGAGTCGCGGTGCTCGTCTTCGCCACGGCCTGGCTGCTGGACCTGGCCTGGGAGCGCCGTGGGCAACGACCCGCGGCCCTCGGCCTCGGCGCCGCGGCCCTGCTGCTGTGGCTCGCTCCCGCGGTCAGCGGGTTGGCCCTCGACCGCGCCCGGGCCGCCGAGGTGCGTACGGTCACCGAGGACACGCCGCGGATCCTGGTGGTCCAGCCGGCGATGTACCCCGACGACAAGATGCAGCGGGACCGCTGGCCCGCGCTGTGGCAACGGCTGATCGAGATGTCCGCCGAGGGGGACCAGGCGGACCTGATCGTCTGGCCGGAAACCACCCGGCCCGGCCCGCTGATCTGGCGGGATGGAGAGAGCCCCCGGGACCCGGAGATGGAGAAGATCGCCGACGCGATCGGCGTGCCGATTCTCTACGGCAGCGAAATCGCCCGGCTCGAGCAGGGCAAGGTGCGGGCGATCTACAACGGCGCCGCCCTGGTGGTGCCCGGCCGTGGAACCGTCGACTGGTACGGCAAGCAACGCTTGCTACCCCTGGTCGAGGGGGTGCCCTTCGCCGATCTGATCGGTTGGGACCCGTCCAAGCGGGATCACGACAAGCAGGGTTACCTGACGTTGCTGGGCAACTTCTCCCGCGGCCCGGTGCCCACGGTGTTCGAGGTCGGTGACCTGCGCATCGGCGTGCTCATCTGCTACGAGGGGATGTACGGCGCCCTGGGCCGCCGCTACCGGATCGACGGCGCCAACATGCTCGTGGTCATGACCAACGACGCCTGGTGGGGCAACAGCCTGTTTGCCCCGTGGCACGCGCGCATGGTCGCCGCGCAGGCCCGATCGCTGCAGCTACCGCTGGTGCGCGCCGCCAACAGCGGTGTGTCCTCCTGGACCGACGCCACCGGCTCGTTCGGTTCCCGCACCGAGCTCGACGCCCGGACCGTGCTGCCGGTGGCGGTCAACGTCCGCGACACGCCGCCGACCTTCTACGCGCGGAACGGGGACTGGCTGGCCTGGGCCTGCTGGCTGGTGCTGATCGGAGCCTTCGTGGTGGGACTGCTCACCGGCCGACGAGACCGGTAACGGCACCGACTCAGCGATACCCCTCGAGCTTGACCCGAATCCCGTCGGGAATCGGTGCCTTGGCCGCCGCCCGATAGTCCAGGCAGACGATGGTGCCGTCCCCTTCCGCCGCCAGGGTCGCCAGCTTCTCGCTCCAGATGGCGTAGTCCATCACGAAACGGTCCTCGCCGATCTCCCGCACCCGACCGGCGACATGCACCCGGTCCGGATAGGTCACCGGCGCCCGGAAGCGGCAGCGGGTGTCCCGCAGGATCGCGCCGATCCCATCCTGCTCCATCGACTCGATGAAGCCGCTCTCCCGCAGCAGCTCGACCCGCACCGATTCGAAGTAGCGGAAGTAGACGGTGTTGTTCAGGTGCTGGTAGGCATCCATGTCGCCCCAGACCACCGAGAAGTCGATCTTGAGCGGCCAGTCGGCCAGGGGCTTCGGGGTGGTCATGGAGTGGTCTCCGATTCGGATTCGATGCGGAAGTCGAAGCGCACCTCACCCAGCGGCGCCGCGGCGGGACCGTAGCTGCGCTCGATGAAGGTCAGGCGCCCGTCGTAGTCGATGGTCACCAGGGTCGAGCAGCGCGTGCCGTACTGGGGAGTGTCGATGAAGACCGGCGACAGCACCCGCTCCCGTTCGAGGCCGACGCCGGTCTCCGGCAGGTCGGCGTCGTCGGGAGTCATGCGATCGGCCAGCGCCGCGAAGACCGCCTCGGCCTCCAGCGGCTCGTCCCGGCTCACCAGGGTTTCCAACCGGTCCTTGAGACGGCAGACCTTGGGCCACGGGGTATCCAGCACCGCGTTGCTCAGTCCGTAGATACCCGGCGCCAACACGCCGGCCCCGGGATGGCGGTTGGAGATCCAGGCCAACTCTTCGCCCTGGAAGGCCAACAGCGAGAACCCGTTGAACTCCTGTTCTTCCAGGGTGACCTGCTGGACGTAGTCCAGCGGCCCGGCCCGGCCGGTGAGAAAGTCCCGGACCAGCAGTCCCCGGGAGATCGCGTCGCTGCGGCTCCTGCCCGGTTCGCGGAAATTGGTGATGGCGGCGACCCGGCCGTCCCGGGAAACGCCCATCCAGGTGCCTCCCCCTTCGAGGTCTTTCCCGGCGAGCAAGCTGGGATACATGCCCCAGAAGCGGGCCTGGCGGGTCGGCCGTTCGTGAAACTCGTCCCGGTTGGCCGCGACGACCAATCGGTAGCGGGGGCTCGCCTGGTGGGCGACGGCGATCAGACACATAGAACGCTACTCGTCGAAACGGTGCCCGGCGCGATTCAACGCATCGGTTGCCCGGGAGGCGTCGGCGGCGCGCACCATCAGGTAGTCGGTATCGAAGGTGGAGATCGAGAAGATCGGAACCCCGGCGGCAGCCAGCGGGCCGGTCAAGGACGCGAGAATTCCGGTCAGGTCGAACTGGAGCGGGCCGCGAACCCGCAGCATGCGCCAACCCCGCTCGGCGCGCACGTCCTGGGGCACCTCGGCGGCGTCGCAGACGATGGAGAGTTCATCGGGGGTGCGCGTGATGCCGTGGAGCCTGCCGCGCAAGGCCCACTCGGGGACCGGATCCGCCGCGTCGAGCCGCACCGCGGCGAACTCGCCGGGCAGCCACTCGAGGGCCAGGCCGTCCTCAGCGACGCTCATGGACCCTGAAGACGAAGTCCGGGTGGTCCTCCTCGCGGCTGACCTTCCATTCGGCTTCGTCGAACTCGGGGAAGTAGGCGTCGCCGCTCCACTCCCCCTTGATCGTCGACAGGTACATCGCCTCGGCGTGAGGCATCGTCTGCTGGTAGATCGTGGCTCCGCCGGCGCTGTAGACCGTGCGGCCGGTGGCCCGGGCCACCGCGATCGCCTGATCCAGATCGCCGCAAACCTGAACGCCGGCCCGGCCCGGATCGGGCATCGAACGGCTGACGATCACGATCTGCGCGTCTTCCAGATCGGCACCGAAGATCTCGTAGCTCTTGCGCCCGAACAGCACCGTCTGGCCCCGGACGAACGCGAGGAACTGAGCGTACTCCGCGGGCACGCTCCAGGGCATGCCCGCGCCGCTGCCGATCACCCGGTTCGAGCCCATGGCCGAGATCAGGATCATCGAGCGGCCGGGGCTCCCATCAAGCCGACCACGTAGCCGACCCAGCCTTCCTGGTTGTCGTAGTGCTTGCGCTTCTTGAAGATGCCGTTGCCGTCACCCTCGTCCTCGTCCCAGTCGTCGAGCCAGACCTCGGCGGCGGCGAAGCCCGCCTCCAGCAGCAGCTCCTGCAACTCGGGCAGGCTCCACAGGCGCCAGTCGTAGGTGAAGGCGCGCTTCAGCTTGGTGCCGTCCTTGAGCTTGAAGCTGATATGGCAGGTGATGTGGTTGTCGATGATGTTGTACTTCTCCTGCTCCCAGATGTACGTGAACGGCGCCACGCGGATGCCGTTGTACTTGGTCGCCGGAATCTTGCGCTTCTCCAGACACTCGTCGGGGGTGTCCTTGCCGCCGAAGGCATCGAGGAAGAACATGCCGTCCCCCTTGAGGGACTTGCGCACCTGGGCGAAGTAGTTTCGCAGTTGCTCCCGGGTGGTGAAGATCGAGTAGGAGAAGTTCAGCGCCGCCACGATGTCGGCGGGCGGCGTGCGGGTGGTCAGCACGTCCCCCTGGATCAGCTCGACACGATCCGCCGCGCCGTCGAGCCGGGAGACGTGGTGCTCCCGGCCCCAGTCGAGGGTCGGCTTGTCCAGATCCACCCCCCAGGCACGGTTGTCGGCGTGCTGGCCGACCCACTGGCAGGCCAGGGTCGCCGTCCCGCAGAAGTCTTCGCGCAGGGTGCGCATGACGCGGCGGTTGCGGCGTTTGAAGGTCTTGGCGAAGAACTCGAGGTCGAATTCGGGATCCTGAACGCTGCACTCGTAGAGGATGTGGGGATCCTTGACGATTTGACTCTTCATGGTGACTCGACGACTCCCTGCCGTGATGGCGCTCAAAGAAACTCCTGAAAGACCCCGGTGATCGGCCTAGCGGGTCCGCACCGGATCGGCGGGACGATCGGGCATGGTCCGCGGCTCACGTTTCATCGCGGCCAGTACTTCCTCGATGGCCCGCTCGAGCTGAGGGTCCTTGCCGGCCAGGACCGCGCTCGGCGGGTTGTCGACTTCGATATCGGGTTCGACT
Source organism: uncultured Acidobacteriota bacterium (assembly GCA_964496265.1). Taxonomy (GTDB): domain Bacteria; phylum Acidobacteriota; class Polarisedimenticolia; order Polarisedimenticolales; family Polarisedimenticolaceae; genus Mor1. The sequence goes on from CAZBZH010000004.1 coordinate 11,023, forward strand.
CCGGTGCCCTCGATGATCCAGCTGCCGTCGGGAGCGTTGGTGCCGAACTCCGGCACGTTGACCGTGCCGCCGTCGATCAGCGTGCCCCGGTTGGTGATGCCGATGACCCCACCCCAGGAGCGCTTGCCGATCAGCGGGCCGAGTCCGGCCTGCCGGAATCGGTACGGGAAGATATCACCATCCGAGGCGGAATCCTCATCGAGGATGCAGACCATGTGGCCGTGAAACACGGTGTTGGGATAGGTGCCCGGGGTCTCGCTGGTGCGGATGAAGCGGGTGCCCAGCAGGTCCCGGCCCAGACGCTCGATGATCATCTGGGAGACGTTGCCCCCGCCGTTCCCCCGAACGTCGACGATCAGCCCTTCCTTACGCACCTGGCCGTAGTAGTACTTGATGAACTCCCGAATCCCGTTGGCGCCCATGTCGGGGATGTGCAGGTAGCCGACCCGGCCGCCGGTGGCCTTGGCGACCTTCTCCCGATTGGTCGTGACCCACTCGAGATAGCGCAGGCTACGCTCCCCGGAGATCGGATCGATCCGCACCTTGCGGGAGCCTTCGAGGGACGGCTTGTCGTTGACCGTCAGCTCCAGTCCCTCGCCGCCCCGGTGGCGCAGCATCTCGAAGGGGTTGTCTCCGGCGGTCAGTTCCTGGCCCTCGATGGCCAGCAGGTAGTGCCCCGCCTCGACGCCGACACCGATCTCGGTCAGCGGCGAACGGTAGCGGGACTCCTCGTTGTGCCCCCGGTGGACGTGGGAGAAGCGGTAGCGGCCGGACTTGCCGTCCAGTTCGATCGCCGCGCCCAGCAGCGCCGCCGAGGGCCGCTCCGGGATGTCGTAGTCCCCACCGGAAATGTAGGCGTGGGAGACGTTGAGTTCGGCGATCATCTCGCCGATCACGTAGTTCAGATCCGAGCGGTGGGCCACGTGCTGCAGCAGCGGCCGGTACTGATCGCGCAACGCGTCCCAGTCATAACCGTGCATGTTCTCAACGTAGAAGAAGTCGCGGAAGCGGCGCCAGACCTCGTCGAAGATCTGGGCCCACTCCTCGGCGGGCACGCGATCGACACCCAGGTCGGGGCGCACCGACTTGCCCTCGCCCTTGGGGCCGGCGTCGTAGAGCTTGAAGCCACCCCCCTGGCGCACCAGGATCTTCTTGCGGTCCGTCGACAGGTCGTAGCCGCCCATGGGGTCGGCCAGGGTGGTGACCTTGCGATCCTTGAACGAGAACACCTGCAGGGCCGGCGGACGGTCGGAGCCGCGGCCGTAGTAGAAGGGCGAGGTGCGGACGAAGAACAGCAGCCCGTCCCCGGCGGCCAGCCCGGTCAGGTTGTCGTCGGAGACCGGCATGCGGGCGACCCGCTCGGCGATGCCGTCGAAGTCGATCTCGATGTAGGCCGCTTCCTCTTCCTGCTTCTTCTTGTCGGCATCCTCATCGACCGGCTCCGCGTCGGCGGAGTCCTCGTCATCCTTGTCGATGGTGACCTCGTCGTTGCGCGGCGGCAGCGGATGCTCGACGTCGTCACGCAGGGCCAGGGCGTAGATCCCGGTCTCCCGGTCAACCACGTAGTTCCATTCGATCGACCCGATCTGCGGTTGGAACTGGCGATCGCTCAGGTAGAACAGGTAGTCCCCCTTCGGGCCCCAGGCCGGGTTGTACTCGTTGAACAACTCACCGGTGACCCGGCGGGTCTCGCCGCTCTCGACGCTCCAGATGTGGATCGCGTTGAACCCGTTGAGGTCGGACAGGGTGAAGGCCAGGTGACCGCCGTTGGGCGACCAGACGTAGTCCTGAACCTGGCCGCGCTCCTCGTCGGCGACCTCCGTCATCTTCTTGCTCGCGACCTCGACGACGTAGATCTTGCCGTCCTTGTCGCTGAAGGCCAGACGCTTGCCGTCGGGCGCCCAGGCCGGCGTGTAGCGCATGGCACTGCCGCCCCGGGTCAGCTGGGTCGGCTCGCCGGAGCCGTCCTGGTTGATCAACCAGATCTCTTCCTCGCCGGTGCGGTCGGAGATGAACGCGATCTGCGAACCGTCCGGCGACCACACCGCCCCCTTGTCATGGGCGCCGGAGCTGCGGGTCAGGTTGCGCGACCGCCCGTTCTCGATCGGCGCGGTGAAGATGTCGCCGCGGGCGGTGAACAGCGCCCGCTCTCCCTTGGGGCTGAGGCTGAAGTCGGCGATGGACCGGGAGACATCGATCCGCGACGGACGGCTGTTGATCCCGTCGTCGGGGACGAAGATCGAGATCGGCCGGGGTTTGGCCGAGCCGGCGTTCACGTCCAGCAGGCGGAGCTCGCCCCCCTCCTCGTAGACGATCTGCCCCTTGCCGTCACTGGAGGGCCAACGCACGTCCCACTTCTTGCTGCGGGTGATCTGGGCGATCTCGCCCGATCCGGTGGCGTAGCGGTAGAGGTTCAGGGTGCCGTCCCGGTCCGAGGCGAAGTAGATCGAGTCACCGATCCACATCGGATCCCGCTCGGTGCGTTTGTCGTCGGTGATCTGGGTCGCCGTGTTGCTCTTCAGATCGAAGATGAACAGGTTCTGCGCCCAGCCTCCCTCGTAGCGCTTCCAGGTGCGGAAGTCCCGGACCAGCGGGCTGTAGACCACCTGCTTGCCGTCGGGAGAGAACTCGCCGGCCCCCGAGGTCGGCATGGGCAGCGCCACCGGCAGGCCACCGTCGACCGGCACGGTGTAGAGCTGCGTGTCGGTCAGGTCGAAACCGCCTCGCATCGAGCGGAACAGCACGTTCTTCCCGTCGGGAGACCAGCCGTAGATCTGGTTGTCGGAGCCCCAGCGTGGGGGCAGCGGCCCGAAGGCGGGATAGAAGGTCAACTGCCGGGGGGCGCCCCCCCGGGTGGGGATCACGTAGACCTGCTCGTCTCCGTCGTATTGGCCGGTGAAGGCGATCCAGTTCCCGTCGGGGGAGAATTTGGCAAACAACTCGACGCCGTCGTGGGTCGTCAACCGGGTCGCGCTGCCTCCCGAGGTCGAGGCCAGCCAGAGATCGCCGGCGTAGGTGAAGACCACCTTGTCGCCGTGGACATCCGGAAAGCGCAACAACCTGGTCTGGGCTGCCGCGGAAACGGCAAACAGACAGAGAAGCAGACAGATGATCCCCCGACGCATCACCGACATCGATACCTCCAACGCCCCATAGCTGTATTTGTGAGGGCCGCATGATACCAAAATCACGCCCGAAGCGAGCGCCCCCTCCAGAACCCCGACGACGATTGAGGAAAGCCGGGGCAGTAGCCCCGAGCCTCGGCAAACGAGGAAAGGAGGCGCCCGCCCCCGAAGCCTCCGGCGAAGGAGGGAAGGAGGGCCTGCCCCCCGAAGCCTTGGCGAAGGGGGGCTGCTAGGATGAGGCGACCCGCAGGGAGGAGCCGCACGTGACCAAGAAGGCCGGAATCACCATCGCCGTCGTCGGGGGCCTGCTGGCCCTGGCCACCGTGGGCCTGATCGTGATCGCCGCTTCCCAACAGTTCGGCGAAACCTGCGAGGCCTGCGTCACCTTCCGCGGCCGGGAGATGTGCCGGGAGGCCCAGGGTTCCACCAAGGAAGAGGCGATGCGCACCGCCATCGACAACGCCTGCGCCCTGCTGGCCACCGGCCGCAAGGAAAACATCGAGTGCACCACCAAGGCACCGGTGCGGGGCGGCTGCCTCAGCGATCAGCAGGTGCCGTAGGCCGGATTCCAAGCGGCCGCGGGGTGGCCGCACCGCGAGATGCGACCCTCACCGCGCCGGGGAACGCCTGCAACTAGGACGGGGTCGGCCCGTGCTGGTCCAGCAGGATCGGGTTCTCGTCGGGATCGAGCAACATCGCCGAGGCCGGACCGTCGCCGGGCTCCGCTTCCTTGATGAAGGCGACCCCCTGCTCCTTGAGCGAGGCCTGGATCGAACGCACGTCGGTCGGGTTAAAGGTCAGCATGTTCTTGTCGAACATCCCCTGGAACAGGCCGACCTTGACCGGACCGTTCTCCAGGATGACCCAGCTCTCGTCGTAGCCGGGAAAGGCGGCGGGGTCGTGAGACAGCGTCACCACGCGAAATCCGAGCTTCTTGTAGAACTCCCGCGACGCGGGCAGATCCTTGACCGTCAGACTGACCGAAAACTCACCCAGTTGCATGTTCACTCCGTAGCGCCCCGCCCGGGGCTTGCCTAGGGTGCCGCCAGCGGCAGCACGCTCTCGATGTCGAAGGTTTCCCAGCCGATCTCCTCGGGCACCCGGCGGAACAGTTCCATGCCGGGCAGATCCGCCGGCACGTAGCGGCTCTCAGGCAGCCAGTGCCGGAACAGGAACTGATAGGCCCGGTCGAACAGATCGAGAGCGCCACCCAGCACCATGCAGGCGGCGGGGCAGGTTTCGAAATCGCGGAAGGACATGCCCTCGGCCAGGGGTGTTCCCCCGGGCCGCCAGGCCTCGACCGACCGGGAGATGCGGGCCAGCGCCGCGGCGTCGAGTCCCCTGTCGGCCAGGAGCCCTCCCAGCACGCCGCTGTTGGCCAACGGCTCCGCGGAGTCGAGGTCCAGATCCAGCGGCCACAGGGCGCCCATGTCGTAGCGGCACTTCTCCGGCGGGGTCACCTCGGGGTCGTCCTGACTCATCCCGGCGATCACCACGTCCCGATAGCCCAACCCCTGGCTACCCAGCCAGGCGATCAGCTGGGCGTAGGCCTCGACCAGGCGCTGATTGCCGTAGGCATCGTGCACCCGGAAGAAGGCGAAGCGGCTGCGCGGAAAGGTCTTCATGCGAATCCGAAACTCCTGCCTGGCCTCGATCTCGGCCAGCTCGGCGGGATCGTACCGGGGGAAGGGTTCCGGCGCTTTGCAGATCTTGCTGTTCGGCAGCGGTGTGACCCGGTCCCACGCCCCTGGACTGGTGCCGAAGTGCTTCTTGAACGCCCGGGAAAACTCGGACAATCCGGGATAGCCGACCTCCAGGGCAACCTCGGTGGCAGTGCGATCGGGAGCCGACTTGAGCAGCCGGGCGGAGCGCTCCAAGCGCTGGCGCTGGACGTGCTGATGCACGGTCTCGCCGAAGGCGCCCTTGAACAGGCGGTGGAAGTGATAGGGGGAGAAGCAGGCGACCCGGGCCAGGTTCTCGAGGGAAAGATCGCCGTCGAGATGGGCGGCGATGTAGTCGAGCACCCGGTTGAGGCGTTCGGCGTAGATCAGGCGTGTCGGCGTCTCGTCCATCGCCGCAGTCTAGGCCATCCGGCGGCGATTCGAGGAGAGGGCGCTAGCTCTCTTCCAGCGCCAGACGCAGATCGCGCAGCGCGCGATGAGAGCGCACCTTGGCCGCCCCCTCGCGAATCCCCAGCGCCGCGGCGACCTCCTTGAAGCTCATGCCCCAGACGTGGTGCATCAGCAGGGTCTGGCGGTTGCCCTCGCTGAGCTCCGACACCGCGCGGCCGACCCGCTGACGATCGCCCAACAGGAGCTGTGCCGGATCGACTGCCGGCTCCGGCGCGCCCTCGAGCGGCTGGGTGTTGCGCCGGCTGAGCGCCGCCGCGGCACGGCGGTCCATCAGGTAGACGTGACGCGCGCCTCCGAGAAACCAGGGCCGCGCCGGCCGGCCGGGCTGGTAGGTGTGCCGTGCCCGATGAATCTGCAGGAAGGTCTCCTGCAACAGGTCCTCGGCCTTCTCGAGCGGAAGACGTCGCGACAGGAAATACCCACGCAGGGTGCCGGTCATCAGACGAAAGATGCGATCGAAGGCCGTGGCATCTCCTTGCTGGTAGCGACGCATCAAACCTTCGAGTTCATCGACCGGGCACTCGCGGCTCGTCTCGGTCATCAGATCCCCCTCCTTCGCGGAGGCTTCCGCAGGGCAGGCCCTGCCGAAGCCTCGGCGATTCGATTTCAACGGTCAGCTACGCGTGTGGGAGGGCACGAAATGCGCGCCGACCACCGGAAGCTCCGAGCGATGGAGCGCGAGCAACACCAGGTCGGCAACGAAGATGAACAGCGCCATACCGAACAGGGTGCCGCCGTCGTTCTGCACGACGATGCCGAGGGTCGTCAGGTGGCTGACGATGGCGCCGCCGATCACGCCCAGGGACAACAGCACGCCGTAGATGCGCGTCCGGGGAACCAGCAGCAACACCGAGGCGATCAGTTCGGCGATGCCGCTACCGATGCGGCCCCACGGCTCCATGCCGAGGGTCTCGAAGATGTAGACCGACTCGGGGGCTCCGGTGAACTTGAAGAACAGCGTTTGAAGCAGGATGACCGCGATGGCGATACGCAGTGCCCAACTCGTGATGGTGATCGTCTTCTGGTTCATTCTATTCCCTCCGATTCGATTTTCTCGCCGGCGTCCGGCGGGCTTTCTTCCGTGTTCGTGTGCCGTAAACCGGGCAACCCGGGCGCGCATTCCCGGGCATCGAAAAGCAGCGGAATACCGCGCTTCGCGACACGGGATCGGTGTACGCTCGGGGGGTGTCCCCCGACGATCGAAAGCCGGATCTCGACGAACTACGCGAGCGGCTGCGTGAGGATCTGCAGCCGGTGGAGCCGATGCGCCCGCTCGGCCCCCTGCTGCTCGGGGCGCTGACGCTGTCGGGCCTGGGCATCGCCCTGTTCGCCTCGCGCTTTGGTCTGCGCGCCGATCGTCATGCGCTGGGACCCTGGATCTTCTGGGGGTTGACCCTGCTTCAGGCGGGCATGGCCCTGCCGCTGCTCGCCGGCGCAGCCCGGGGCGCGCTGCCGGCGCCGGCACTACGCGGGGTACGCATCTCGGTGCTGACCGCGACGGCGGTGTTCCTGGCGGTCTGCGCAATGACCCTTACGGCTCGGGCCGGGACAATGACCCTGCCGGCGGACGAGCGCCTGGCCGAGGGCCTTCTCTGTTTCGGCGTCGAGTTGGCCCTGGGCCTGCCGATCGCGCTGTGGTCCGGCCTGATCCTGGCCCGGGGATTCCCCGCTGCGCCCGCCGGGGCGGGACTGCTCGCCGGGCTCGCGGCGGCGCTGCTGGCCGATGCGTGTTGGCGGCTGATCTGCCCCTTCGGCGAGGCGGCCCACGTCGTTCCCGCTCACGGAGCCGGCATGCTGCTGCTGGTGGCGCTCTCGACCCTGGGAGCGGTGCTCTGGGGCATCCGCCGACGTTCGCGAATCGGGTAACATCTCGGCCCCGGGAGGCCAAGGAATCCGTATGCTCGAACAAGTCGCTCTCTGGATCTCGTACGCGCTTGCGGCCTACGCCGCCGTCGGCGTGCTGTTCGCCCTGGCCTTCGTCACCGTCGGCGTCAACCGGATCGACCCGGCCGCGTCCGCAAGCAAGCCGGGCTTCCGCGTGATGATCTTCCCCGGTGTCGCCGCGCTGTGGCCGCTGTTGCTGCTGCGCTGGGCCGGCGGGAAGCAACCGCCGGTGGAGCGCACGGCTCATCGCCGCCGGAGCGCCTCATGATCCGCCCGCTGCGCAGCCGTCACCGGATGATGTTCCTGGCCATCGCCCTGATCGGCTGGGTGCTGCTGTTCGTCGCCCTCAGCGGCGACCGGCCGATTCCCCGGGTCGAATCGATTCCCACCGCGGTGCAAGAGGAAGCGCCGTGAGCGCCGGCTACCAGGCGGTCCTGTGGAACCGCCAGAAGAAACGCTACGACCTGACGATTCTCGCCGGCATCCTGCTCTACGTGGGGCTGTTCATCGGGCTGGGTTCGGTGCTGCGCCCCCAGGCGACCGCCGAGACCCTGATCATCCGCGCCTTCGGCACGTTGGCGCTGCTGATGCTCCACGTGATCCTCTCGATCGGGCCGTTGGCCCGGCTGGACAAACGCTTCCTGCCCCTGCTCTACAACCGCCGCCATCTCGGCGTCAGCATGTTCCTCTGCGCCCTGGTTCACGGCGCCTTCTCGCTGATCCAGTTCCACTCCCTGGGGGAGGTCAACCCGCTGGTCAGCCTGCTGGCGGGGAACCCTCAGTACGCCAGCATCAGCGCCTTCCCCTTCCAGACCCTCGGCTTCGTCGCCCTCGGGATTCTGTTCCTCATGGCGGCGACCAGTCACGACTTCTGGTTGGCCAACCTGTCGGCGCCGGTGTGGAAGGCGCTGCACATGCTGGTCTACGTGGCCTACCTGCTACTGGTGCTCCACGTGGCCCTGGGGATCCTGCAGAGCGAACGCAATCTGGTGTTGATCGGGCTGCTGGTCGGCGGCTTCGGCTGGATCGTGACCCTGCATCTGGTCGCCGGCTTTCGCGAGAAACCCGGAGACGATGCGCACCGGGGCGATCTGATCGACGGCTATCTCCACGCCTGTGCCGTCGCCGACATCAAGGACAAGCGGGCGCGGATCGTCTGCATCGCCGGCGAGCGGGTCGCGATCTTCCGCAACGGCGACGGCATTTCGGCGGTCAGCAACGCCTGCCAGCACCAGAACGGGCCGCTGGGCGAGGGCCGCATCGTCGACGGCTGCATCACCTGCCCCTGGCACGGTTATCAATACGAGCCGGAAACGGGAGCCTCGCCCCCGCCGTTCACCGAGAAGATCCCGACCTTCAACGTGCGGGTCGTATCCGGCGAGGTCTACGTCGACCCCGAACCGAACCCTGCCGGACAGCGCGCCGAACCCGCGCCGATTCGAGGGAGCTGATGAGCCATCACGACGACGAGTTCTACGTCGGCTACCTGCCCGAAGCTCCGGCGGGCATCGCCTCCCATGTCCGGCGCAGCATCCTGCTGCTCCTGCTGCTTGCCGCCGGAGTCGCCGCGGGGTTGGCGGCGCTGCAGTCCCCCTTCGATCCCGGCGCCTTCGAGTTCGGCGTCGACCGCACCTTCGAGGGGGTGCTGCTGGAACATCCCTACCCGCTGCTGGTCGTCGACCAGGGGGAATACCCGGGAAGCCATCTACTGGTCGCCTTCGGCAAGTTCGGCGCCGAAAGCCTGACCGCGGGACACGACGGCAAACGGGTCCGCATCCGCGGCTCACGGATCTGGAACGACCAGGAGCAGATGATCGAGGTCCACGAACTCGAACCCCTCGGCGACGCGGGACAGGACCTCGCCGGCGGCATGGAGCTGGGCAACTTCACCTTCACCGGCGAGATCGTCGACTCCAAATGCCATCTGGGCGTGATGAAGCCGGGCCGGGGCAAACCGCACAAGGCCTGCGCGATCCTCTGCATCCGCGGCGGCGTGCCGCCGGTGCTGCGGGTGGAGAGCCAGGGCGGAGATCTCTCCTACCTGTTCCTCGTCGATGAGCAGGGAGATCCGGTCAACGACCGGGTGCTGGAGATGATCGCCGAGCCGGTGGAGATAAGCGGCGCCGTGGAACGCCGCGGCGACGTGCTGACCCTGCGGGCCGATCCGTCGAGCTACAAGCTGCTCTGATCCCCCGCCTGCCCCTCCGTGTCGCTTACTGCCCCACCGGCCTGGGCGCCCTTCTCCGCCGCCTCCTCGGCGGTATCGATGTCCTCGGCCAGGGAGAGCCCCTCGAGAATCGGCAGCCGCACGCTGTTCGGATGACGCCGGCGGTGCTGAGTCCGCACGAAGATCCGTTCGATCGCCCGCTCCAGATCGGACAACAGGATGTCGCCGTCCTTGAGCCCCTTGGCCGCGGCGAGACCGGTGCGCAGCATGTTCCAGGTGACGTTGGGTAGACGCAGCGTGGCCAGATGCCGCAGGTCCTGCAGCAGCATGCCCCAGATCAACCCGCGCACGATGTAGCTGCGGCGGTAGGCAATCGGTTTGTTGCGACTGCGATAGGTCAGATCCACCAGGTCGTAGAGAAACCGCAGCTTGAGTGCCTGGGGCAGCACGATGGCCAGGTGCCCCGGCAGGATCGGCGCCGGCTCCTCCCCCTTGCGCTCCACCATGCGGTACCGCGGTTTCCACGCCGAGGCGCCCAGCTCGTCCCGATTCTCCGGGGTCCGAATGAACGCTCCCCAGAACGCCAGGGGCGCGGCGGCCAGATAGTCGTCGACCATCGTCTGGACGTCCTCGACCTCGGGCAACAGGTCGGCGGTGGTGATCGCGACCGGCGAGTCGGGAAACTCGGTCCGGGTCGCCTCGATCGCCGCCTGGATGTTGCCGCCGAAGCTATCGTCGGTGTCGATCACCCCGAGCTTGACGCCGGCGCGGCGGTAGACCTCGGCAGGCCCGGCCACGCGCACCGGTCCCAGCACACCGCCGGCGGTCATCCGCTCGGCGACGATCTCGACCAGCGGCCGGCCCTCGACGCGCATCTCGGCGCCCTTGTAGCCGGACAGCGCATGCTTGTCCGCACCCTCGGGGGGAAGCTCCGATCCGCGCCGGTCGCTTCCTCCGAGAATGATGAGTGGAATCGGTCGATCCATACCTGCCACGTCTGTTTCACCCCTGGGGGCAGGAGGTCAGCCTACATGGGAGCGCCGCCCTCGACAAGATCCGCCTCACAGCGTAACTTGTTCTGTCTCAACGTCCTAGGGCACCGGCCGTGCACATTCGGGTTCTCAGCTACAACATCCATCGGGCCATCGGCGTCGATCGACGCTTCCGCCCCGAACGCATCGTGGAGATCATTTCCCACCACGATCCCCATCTGGTGTTGCTTCAGGAGGTCGACGAGGGCGCCCCTCGTTCCCGGGGTCTGGACCTGGCCCGGGAATTGGCGCGGGACCTCAAGTTCGAGCACTACGCCGTGGGGCACAACGTCAAGCTACGCCACGGCCGCTACGGCAACGCGACCCTCAGCCGCTTTCCGATCACCAAGCAGCGCAACATCGACCTGACCATCGGCAACAAGAAGAAGCGCGGCTGTCTCTACACCCGGCTGCAGCTCAACAAGGTCAACGGCTATTTCCGCACCATGGAGATGTTCAACCTGCACCTGGGCCTCTCGGCCACCGAGCGGGTCCATCAGATCGGACGCCTGGCCCACGCCGATGAATTCAAGAAGCTGCGCAGTCGCGGTCCCTGCATGATCGGCGGCGACTTCAACGACTGGCGCGCGCAGCTGGTGCCGATCCTGACCTACATCCTCGACTTCAAATCGGCGACCGACCGGGGTCCGGGATCGTCGATTCGCACCTACCCGTCATTCTCTCCAACCGGCGGGCTGGACAAGATCTTCTACAAGGGGGACATCCGTCATCGCCAGGCGCGCACGTGCCGGCTGGCGCTGTCCAAGGTGGCCAGCGACCATCTGCCGCTGATCGCCGACTTCGAGGTGCACTGATGAGCGAGTTCGTCAAGGTCGGGGTCAAGTCCGACTTCAAGGATCTGCGCGGCAAGGCGATCAAGGTCCACGACACCACCGTGGCGGTGATCCGCATCGCCGACCGGATCTACGCGATCCAGGACGCCTGCCCGCACATGGGAGCGTCCCTGGCGGACAGCGTCGTCGGGCGGGGTCAGGTGCTCTGCTCCTGGCACGGCTGGGCCTACGATCTGGAGACCGGTGCCTGCGACATGGCCCGGGCCAACTGCGCCAAGATCTATCCGGTCAAGATCGAGGGGGAGGACGTGCTGGTCGGCCCCGCCCCCGAGGAAGAGAAAGCCCCGGAGCCGGAACCGGAGCCGTTGATCCAGTGGGATCCGGACAAGTTCCTCAAGAAGAAGTCGGAGCCGTCGGAAGAATCGTGAGCGGGTCGTCGCACAGTCCCCGGGGTACCCAGCGTCCGCTGAGCGTGGCGCCGATGATGGACTGTACCGACCGGCACTACCGCTTCTTCGCGCGCCTGCTCACCCGGCACACCCTGCTCTACACCGAGATGGTGACCACCCCGGCGATCCTGCGGGGCAAGAACCGGGAACGCTACCTGGGCTTCGACCTGCGGGAGAAGCCGCTGGCGCTGCAGCTCGGCGGCGACGACCCGGCGGCGCTGGCCGAGTGCGCCCACATCGCCGAGGAGATGGGCTACGACGAGATCAACCTCAACGTCGGCTGCCCCAGCGACCGGGTCCAGGGGGGCAACTTCGGCGTTTGCCTGATGAAGCAGCCCGAGCGGGTCGCCGAATGTGTCGCCGCCATGCGCGGCCGGGTCAAGCTGCCGGTGACGGTCAAACACCGCATCGGGGTCGATGATCTGGACCGCTACGAGGACATGGCGCGCTTCGTCGAGATCGTGCGCCACAGCGGCAGCGACCGCTTCAGCGTCCACGCCCGCAAGGCCTGGCTCAAGGGCTTGAGCCCCAAGGAGAACCGCACGGTTCCACCGTTGCGCTACGACGACGTCTACCGACTGAAGCAGGCGTTCCCCGAGTTGCGCATCGAACTGAACGGCGGCGTGCTGACCCTCGACGCCGCCCAGGAGCATCTCCGTCGGGTGGATGGGGTGATGATCGGCCGGGCGGCCTACGACAACCCCTACCTGCTAGCCGCTGCCGACCGCCGGTTGTTCGGCGACGAGGCCACCCCGCCGACCCGCCATGAAGTGGTCAAACAGATGATGCCCTACCTCGAGACCTTCCTGGCCACGGGCTACAAGGGGCACCACGTGACCCGGCATCTGCTGGGATTGTTCACGGGGCTCCCCGGTGCCCGGGCCTACCGGCGAGAGCTTAGCGTCAAGGGACCCCAGGCCAGCGATGCCCGGGTATTGCTCGACGCCCTGCGCCACGTTCCCAACGAGAGCCCCGTCGAAACCACCGGCTAGACCCGCACCCTCGCTTCGTCATCCACAGTCGGGGTCGGCGCAGGTTAGCCGTCGATATCTCGCGCAAAGGACTCTCCCCAGTGCATGAGGAAGAACTTCTTCTCCTGGGGCAAGATCGTCTCGGCCTCACCGAGAATCGGCCGCAGCGCGGTGGTGAGCTGGAGCGAGGTGATCAGGAAGATCATGACCCACAGCCGCACGTAGCCGCCCCGTTGCATCTCGAACAACTGGAAGCCGGCGAACAACAGGCGCAGGCCGAAGGAGATCGCCGTCACCCCCAGCCCCAGGTGAATCATCCCCATGAACGCCGCCGATTGGGTTGACTGGGAGAAGACCCAACCTACGGGCAAGAAGCCGAGCAAGAGGATGCTGCTGAGAGCGAGCTGGGCCAGCAGTAGGTCCACCACGTGGCGTAGCCGCACCCGGGCCATGCCCAGGGCCGAGAAGCCGTAGAGGCTCGGCAGGCAGATCGCGCTGGCGCCGACGCCCACGGCCACCACCTTGAGCGGCCCGGCCCACCACTGGCTGCCGCCGGAGAAGCTCCCGACCAGCACGCCGTAGCCGACGTAGCCGAAGAGCGCGATGCCGAGCAGCCGCCATTCGATGGCGGAGACATTCCCCCGGTCGAAGCGCTCGATCAGCCCCCGGGGCCGCTTGAGCAGCGCGTCGGCCAGGCCGGCCAGGCCGGTGTCCGGCGGCAGCGGCGCAACCGGTTCAGCGTCGGCCGGGTTCGTCGTCGGTGGGGTCGGTGGGGTCGGTCGCTCGTGGTCGCTCATGACGCTTCCTCTCTCTGGGGTCGATCACCCCCTGGAACATGGACCAGACGGATTCATAGAAATTGCCCTCGAAGGCATCGGCTCGCAGGAACTGCACCGGTTGGGAGGGATCGCCGAAGAACGGGCGCAGGTTCCAGGAGAGCTGGGCGCCGACGAACAGGTTGGTGGCCAGCCAGGCGATCAGGATTCCCCGGGAGGCCTTCCCCGCCCAGGCCCGTAGCGACTGATGCAGCCGCACGTTGGCCACGACACCGGCAAAGGCCAGAGCCGCCACGTGGGTCAGCCCCAGGATGTCGTGGCCGATCCGGGTCGAGGCCTCGACGCCGGGGACGCACCAGGTAATGAACAGCACCAGCGGCGCCAGGGCCGCCAGGATCAGCGCCACCAGGGCGAAGCAGGCCAGCACCGCCGACAGCGACGCGGCGATAGGGAAGCGCAGCCCCAGGATCTGGGCCAAGAGGCCGTTGATCAACGCGGTGACCAGCGCCGTGGAGCCCATCAGCAGGGGCAGCTTGATCGCGACGTAGAGCCCCAGCAGCGGGTCCCGCCACACGCCCATCGAAAGGCCGTAGAGGGCCGCGCCGGCGGCGATCCAGGTGGCGGAGCGTGCAATCGACCCGCGCATCTGCACCCACGCCTCCACCTGGTGGGGGGTGGCCCGGCAGAGATCGATCCATTGGGTCTGTTGCACGCTCCGCATGTCTGCAAAGAGCTTTACGATACAAAGCCCATCACGACAAGCAGTTTTTGACCGGGGCGGGAAAAAAGCATGGCTGGAAATGGAGTTGCCGGGGCGGAGGCCGGCGAAGGGCTGACCGGGGCGCCCCGGTGCAGGGGGCGCCCCGGCGGAATCGGAAACCTAGCTGCCGAAGACCTCGGCGAAGGCCGCGGCCATCGAGGCCCAGGAGTCCTTGTCGGCGGCTTCGTCGTAGGCCAGCGGCATCTCGAACTTCTCGCCGACCGCCGTGGCTCCGGGGTTGGTGAAGCTGTGCTTGGCCCCTTCGTAGTTCTTGACCTCGTAGGTCGCGCCGGCCGCGTCCATCTCCTCCTCGAAGGCGGTGACCGCTTCGGCGGAGATCATCGGATCGTCGGCGCCGTTGTAGACCAGCACCCGCGCCTTGATCCCACCCGGCTCGGCGGCCTTGGCCGCGCCCAGCATGCCGTGGAAGCTGGCTACGGCATCCAGATCGGTGCCGACCCGGGCCATGTGCAGCACCACCCCGCCGCCGAAGCAGTAGCCGATGGCCGCCACCCTGTCGGCGTCCACCGTGGCGTGATTCTTCAGCAGGTCGAGGGCCGTATTGAAGCGCAGCTCGGCGCCGTCGATGTCGGCGAACACCGCCGAGGCAAAAGCACCGGCGTCGTCGGGGTGGTCGGCCAGCTTGCCGCTGCCGAACATATCCAGCGCCAGGGCGGTGTAGCCCATGCCGGCGAGCTGCTCGGCACGATCCCGGGCGTAGTCGTTGTGGCCCCACCACTCGTGGACCACGATCACACCGGGACGCGGTTCATCGGTTGACCCGTCGTAGGCGAAGTAGCCGGTGAAGTTCTCATCCCCGACCTGGTAGGTCACCTCTTCGGTGCGGATGTCGGGAGCGGCGGATTCGGCCGCGGCAGGCGCCTCACCCTCGGATTCGGCGGGAGCGCCGCCACAGGCGACAACGAAGACGGCGAGGAACAGAAGCGACAAGACGTGGATAGCGCGCACGAGATCCCTCCTTGGAAGAAGGGGCACGATAGCGGCTCCCGCCGTGGGCGGTCAACGCAACTCCGGAGACGCCGGGAGTGGGCGCGGAACGGCGGCGAGATCGCCGTCACGCGCGGATGATCCGGGGACTAGTCGATCTGCGGGAAACGGGACGGATCGGACTCACGCATGATCTCGTAGACCGCGTTGAACACGTCGTCCCGGTTGGGCTTCGACCAGTAGTCGCCGTCGGAACCGTAGGCCGGGCGATGGGCCTCGGCGGTCAACGTCCGCGGCGCCGAGTCGAGCCAGCGGAAGCCGCCGCTCTGCTCCAGGATCTGCTGCAGCATGAAGGCGCTGGCGCCGCCGGGAACGTCCTCGTCAAGAACCAGCAGGCGCGAGGTCTTCTGCAGCGAATCGACGATGCGGCCGTCGAGATCGAAGGGCAGCAGCGTCTGCACATCGATGATCTCGATGGAGACGCCGACGTCCGCCAGCAGCTCCGCGGCCTCCTCGGCGATGCGGCAGCAGGCCCCGTAGGTCACCACGGTGACGTCGCTTCCCTCGCGGATCACCTCGGGATGCCCCAGGGGCACCTTGAAGTCACCGATGTTCTTGGGCAGCGCTTCCTTGAGGCGGTAGCCGTTCAGCACCTCGACGACGATGGCCGAATCGTCGGAGGCCAACAGCGTGTTGTACATGCCGGCGGCCTGAGTCATGTTGCGGGGCACGCAGACGAACATGCCGCGCACCAGACCGAGCATGCCGGCCATCGGCGAACCCGCGTGCCAGATGCCTTCCAGGCGATGGCCGCGGGTGCGGATGATCACCGGTGCCTTCTGCCCACCGCGGGTGCGGTAGTGCAGCGAGCAAAGGTCGTCGGACATGATCTGCAGCGCGTAGAGCACGTAGTCCAGGTACTGGATCTCGAGCAGCGGACGGAAGCCGCGCATGGCCAGGCCGATCCCCTGCCCCACGATGGTG
>CAZBZH010000005.1:0-25640 GCA_964496265.1 uncultured Acidobacteriota bacterium
CAGCAGCAGCGACGGCCTGTTGGCCAGGGCGCGGGCGATGGCGACCCGCTGCATCTCCCCGCCCGAGAGCTGCGAGGGGCGGTGATCCATCCGCGCGCCGAGCCCGACATAATCCAGCAATTCACGGGTGCGCTCACGGCGCTCGTCGCGGCCCACGCCCGCCTCGCTCTGGGGCAACTCGACGTTCTCGAAGGCGGTCAGCATTGGCAGCAGGAAGAAGCGCTGAAAGACGAAGCCCAGGCGGGTCAGCCGCATGCGGCTCCGCTCCCGGTCCCCCAGCGCCGCCACGTCGCTTCCGGCGATGGCAAGCTTGCCGGAACTGGGAGTCTCGACACAGCCGAGCAGGTGCAGCAGGGTCGACTTGCCGCAACCGGAAGGCCCCTGGATCGAGCAGTAGTCCCCCGGGCTCAATTCAAGCGACACCCCGTCCAGGGCGACCACGTCGCCGGCCGGCATGGGAAAGACCTTGCGCAGGTCCCGAGCCTCGACGATCCACTCACTCACTACAGCACCTCGTCCCGCAGGGTCGCGGCGATCGGCAGGCGCGCCGCCAGGAAAACCGGGTAGGCCGCGGCCAGCAGGCCGGTCAATGTCAGAAGCGCCGCGTAGATCAGCACCGCCCGGGGCTCGAACACGAAAAAGTGCAGCCCGACCGGTAGCCCCGGCATCTGGCGCAGGATCGAGTCGAGCCACTGGGCGGTCAGCCAACCGACGGGAAGGGCCAGAAGGCCCCCCATGGCGATCAACAGGAAGGACTCGCAGAGCAGATCGAGGATTACCCGTCCCCGGGAGAACCCGATCGCCCGCAAGCCGGCGATCTCACCGAAGCGCTGATTGACCGAGACCGAGAGCAGGGTCGTCACCAGCAGGAAGGCAAAGAACAGGGTGATCGTGGTGAGCACGAAGGAGACCTGCCGGAAGTAGGAGAACTCGGTGCCCTGGAAACGTTGAACCAGATAGGCGTTGGAGATCGCGACGATGTCGGGACGGGCCCGCTCGATCGCCGCCACCGCCGCCTCGGAACTGGTGTCCGCCGCCGATTCGATCATCAGGAAATCGGCGCTGTCCTCATCGACGCTGCCGTAGGTCTCGAAGAAGGTGTCGAGATGAGTGGCCACGGTGAGGCTGTCCCGGGCGTTGAACGGAAAGTCGGCGATGCCGGCAATGTGAAACTCCCGCAGGGGTAGCGCGAACTTTCCCTGCTGCCGGCCACGCGCGGACAGGATGTCTCCGGGACCGAGGTCCAGCGCCTGCGCCAGATTGCGGTTGATCACCACCGTGGGACGATCCGCGTCGGCGGGCAACGGGTCCCCCTCGACCACCGACCAGCTGCGCCGCCCGTCGGTGTAGGTGCCGACGAAGGTGACGTCCCCCACGTGGAGGAACTGCGGCCCCGAGTCGGCGGAGTCGGCATCCGCGGGGTCGGTGCCCGCCTCACGGCGCATGCGCTCGGTGACGGTTCCGCGCACCTCGACCCAGCCCAGTCGAATCGGCGAAACGTTGGCGATCTCGGGAAGCACCCGGAGGTCGGCGGCGATACCCGCGACATCCTGCAACTTCGGCCCGTTACCCGGCAGCGCCGTGGTCGCGGTCACCCGCACATCGAAGCCGAGATTGTCGAGGAAATCCTCGAAGGAGAGCACCAGCCCGCGGCTGAGCAACAGCATGTCGAACAGCAGCGCGCCGACGGCGACCACCCCGGCGACACCGAGGATCGCCCGGGCCGGCTGCCGGGTCAGACTGCGCCAGGCCAGTTTCGCGGGACTCATCGGCGAAGCAACTCCACGACGTCCCGGCGCAGAAGCGACCAGGAGGCGACGAACCCGGCGAGCACGCCCAGGGGCACCGACAGCGCGATGCACTTGAGGGCGATTTCCGGGGTGACCCGCACGAAGACCAGCGCCGTCTCGTAGTGCCACTGAAAGAACAGATTGACCAACCCCTGGGTGATCAGCGCGAACAGCACGCCGAAGACCGCGCCGGCGCCGGCGATCATGCAACCCTCGACCAGTACGCCGGCGAGGATCCGTCCCTTGCTCAGGCCGATCAGGCGCAGCACGCCGACCGTCTCCCGGCGTTCCTCGGCGCGCATCACCATCAGCGCCAGCAGGAAGGCGGTGGCGCCGATCACCGTCACGATGGCGATGGCGAGGTGGAAGCGGTCGAGGACGGCGAAGGGGTTGGTGCCCTCGTCTCCCGCCGCGGTGGGCAGGACCACCAGGTTCGGCATGCGGGTCTGCACCGATTCGGAGAATCGGCGATAGCCGGAACGGCCGTACCCATTGCCGTCGGCGGGCTCCTCGCCGGGGTCGGTCAGCGCGACGTTGATCGCGGTGACCCGCTCCTGTTTGGCCGGTTCGCCCGGGTCCTTCTTGAGCTCGATCAGATCCGGCAGGTGCATGCGCACCTCGTAGCGCTTCTGCGCCAGCTTCATCGGATCGGGCACCGGCTCGTAGACGCCGACCACCCGGAACCTGTCCGGCGGCGCCTCGTGGTTCGGCGCCAGTTCGATCACATCCCCCACCCCGACCTCGAAGTCCGAGGCCAACTGGCGGGTGATCAGCACGTCGGCAGGCTCCGCCGCCGCCACGGCCGTGACCGCCAGGAGGAGCAGGATCGCTGGGAAATGCCGGGGGAACATCGGTTCCAGCAGTCTAGACGGCGGGGCAACCCCCTGCCAAGCTCCCGCAAATGCAAGTCAGCGCAGGGCTTTCCGGGTTGTCATCAGAAAACGATGAAAGTATGCTCAAGGGATGAAAACCATGATCCAGATCCGTAACGTACCCGAGGAGTTCCACCGAAAGGTCAAGGCCCGAGCCGCCCTGGCCGGCCTCTCGATGTCGGAGTTCATCATGCGAGAACTGGACAAGGTGCTGAAGAAACCCACCCGCGCCGAGGTGTTGGCGCAGATCCGTGCGCTGGGACCGATCGAGGACGGGCCGTCGGGCGCCGAGCTGATCCGAGAGGGACGAGAAGAGCGCGAGGCCGAACTTGATCGTGATCGATAGCTCCGCGGCCGTCGAACTCATCTGCGACTCGGCAACCGGCAGGAAGGTCGCGGAACGGATCGCGGAAGCCGACTCGCTACACGCTCCTCACCTGATCGATCTGGAAGTCGCCAACGCCCTGCGCAAGCTGGCGCTGAGGAGCAAGACCGACGCTTCCCAATGCTACGCGCGGCTGCAGTTGTTTCTCTGCCTGCAGATTGATCGCCACGAGCACCAGGTGCTGTTGCCTCGAATCTGGCAGCTCCGAAACAACCTCCCCGCTTACGATGCAGCATTCGTCGCTCTGGCCGAGGTACTGGAGGCCCCGCTGCTCACCTGCGACCGGGGATTGGCACACGGCCCGACGGAGTCGGCGCGGATCGAATGGATCCGCGCCTGAGCCCACCGCCGCTTCCGCTCCTCCGGAGTCAGTCCTCGAGTCGCTCGGCGGTGAACACCCCGTTGGGCTGGTTGATCTGTAGCCCGGTCACCTTGCCCTCGGCGTTCTCCTTGAACTGACAGCTGAAGCCGGTCATGCCCTTGAGCTCGAACTCCAGCCCCTGGGCGGGCACCAGTTCGTACACCGGCTGCCCCGGTAGCGTCGCGACCAGCACCTTCCCCTGGAGTGAGATCTCCACCACCTGATTGGGCAGCTGGTAGCGCCCCGCGAGAGTCGCCAGGAATTCCGGGTCGGATAGACGGGCATCGGCGTTCTTGCCGAACACCGTCGGCTCCACCGACGCATCCAGGGCGACGACCAGCTCCTCGATCTGGCCACGCACGCCGCTCCGGAACAGGAACTTCTGGTCCTCGAGGGTCGGTCCTTCCCCCTCCAGACCGTTGAACACGTCGTAGTGCCAGTGCTCGAGTTCGGTCACCATCCCGTTGTAGGTCGCCTGCAGGGCTCCCTCTTCGTTGAGTGCGACGGAGAAGACACCGTATCCGGCGTGCTCGTACTCGCCGACGTAGTCCGCGACCGGGTGGCTCGGCGTGGTGCCCTCGACCCGCAAAGACTCGTCGCTATCCTCGATCTCCTCGGCCGCCTTCTCCGCTTCCGCCTGCTTCTTCGCGGCGTCCCCGACCCAGTCCTCGGGCTCCAGGCCCAGCAACAGATCCATGGCGTGACGGGTCACAAGCTCCGAAGTCGGGGTACCGCCACGATTGGACAGGGCCACGATGCCGTAACCCTCCAGGGGCAGCACGGTGACCATGGCGCTGAAGCCGTCGATGCCGCCGCCGTGGGAAACCCGATAGTGGCCACGATAGGCGTTGATCATCCAGCCCAGCCCGTAGGTCGACAGCAGGTCCTTTCCGTCGGTCGGATACCCGCCCATCACGGTGGTCGGCGTGTGCATCTCCCGTAGCGTCGACTCCTGCAGGATCCTGGCGCCGTCGATCTCGCCGCCGCCCAGTTGAACCTGGAGCCAGCGGGCCATCTCGGCCGGGCTGGAGTTGATCGAGCCGGCCGGGCCGACGGTGTCGATGTTGCGATAAGGGATCACCACGACCTCGTCATCCTTGGGGCCGTGAGCCAGGGCGCTGTTGCCGTCGCCGGGCAGATCGTTCACCGAGAAGTTGGTGCGCTTCATGCCCAGCGGATCGAGGATCCGCTCCCGGGTCAGCTGCTCCCAGCTCTTGCCCTCGATCTGCTCCGCCAGATATCCGGCAACCATGAACATCAGGTTCTGGTAGTGGTACTTCTCGCGCAGGTCGGCGAAGGGCTCCAGGTGCTGAATGCGCTCGTAGAGTTCACGGCGGCTGGCGTCGCTGCCGTACCAGACCAGGTCGTGACGGGGCAGGCCGGATTTGTGACTGACCAGATCGCGCACGGTCAGGTGACGGGTACTGTGGTCGTTCTTCATCCGGAAGTCGGGCAGGTACTTGATCACCGGCTCGTCCCAGTCCAGCTTGCCCTCGTCGACCAGGGTGCCCAGCAGGAAGGTGGTGAACGCCTTGCTGCAGGAACCGATGGCAAACAGCGTGTCGCCGTCGGCGGGCTTGCGCTCCTCGAGGTCGCGGAAGCCGTAGCCTTCGGCCAGCACCACCTCACCGTCGGCGACGATCGCCAATCCCATGCCCGGCGTATCGAACGCCTCGAGCGCACGCTCGACCACCTCACCGAGACCCGCAAGCGCCGCCCGCGCCCCGTCGGCGATCGCCCCACCATGGGTCAAGCTGAAGGGGAAGGAACCGCCCCCCTGGGTCATCGTTCCGCTCATCGTTTGGCCGTCGTCGGCGATGGTGCCCTTGAACGTCGGATTCCCTCCGATGCCCTCGATGCGGAAGACCGCATCCGCTCCGTCCAGCGAGATGTCGAGCAGAGCACGGTCGCGGATCTGCTGAATCGGGATGCTGATATCGCCGGACAGGGTCCCGTCGGCAGCCTTGCTGAAATCCAGGTTGATCTCGAGCTTGGTGCCCGGCAGCTCGATCGCTCCCTCCCAGTGCCCCTCGAGCTGTTGGGCGGCGACCGCGCTGCCCGCCGACAGACAAAGCAGAGCCACCAACAACCGAAGCAACGCGATCTGGACTCGAGCCCCTCGTACCTTCTGCATCCCCAGCCTCCTTGAACCGTGCGAATGGATTCTGCTGCCGAACACTGGACGGGCGGAGCCGGAGATCGGTTCCACCCGCGGCCGACATGGCGTTCGTTGCCGAACCGCTTCCGTGCTTACACGCACCCGCAGAATTTGTTCGAAGGGAATGACGAAAGCGGGAGGTCGGGGTAGAAACAGGGTGGGCAAAAAAAGGGCCCCCCCACGGTTGGGGGGGGCCTGCAGCCCAAACCAGTTTGGCAACGCGCCGGGGAGGCTGCGCTCCGGGGGATGTGCGGCCCCCGGTTTGCGGCGTACGGGCCGTAACCGTACGCTCCTCTCCGGCCGCTACCGTGCAGTCCGTTCCATTCCACCCGGCAGCCGAACACCGCAGCATCCAGCCGCCAAGGTGCACTGATTATACGAAGATCCCGCGGTCGGGCCAGCAGCTTTCCACGACAAAAAGTCGCGTAATTTAAAGATTAACGCTGTTCACAGCGTCGGCTCGACGGCAGGTTATTCCCCTGGGGAATTCCAGCGAAACAATTCAGTTGCACCCAGGTTACGGGCAGTGACCGACCAACGGGTTCTCGCCGAAGCTCGCCCGGTAGTGATCGATGTCCGCCTGGGTCGGAACCTGGACATTGCGGGTCGCGCCGATCTCGGCGAACAGGTCGTAGATCCCGATCATCCGGTGGTAGGGCGCGTCGGGCTCGACGTAGAGGATCACCGGCTTCTCCGGGTTGCGGGCCAGTTTGGGCTCGAGGTAGCCGGCGAGTTCCTCGGAGGTCATCGGCTTGCAGTCGACCCGGGTCACCTGAGCCGAGACATGGACCAGGACCGCGGGTTCCGGGTCCTTCCCCGGGTCATCGGGCGGGGGCAATTCGAAACTGAGCCCCTTGGTCGAGGCAAAGACCGAGGTCAGCAGGAAGAACACGATCAGCAGGAACGCGATGTCGGCCATCGACGAGGTCGGGATCTCGGCTCCGGGCAGACCGCGCTTGAAGCGGCGTCTGGGCTCGCGTCGAAGCATGGGCACCTCCACACGCAGACCGGAACCGGCTCATGACGACCCGGCCGGACTGCGGTTCAAGGCCCCACCCGCTCGGTAAGCATGCCTCGCCGGCGCATCGGTTGACATGACCCGGCCCAGGCGGTGCTGGACGCGCACCGCAACCCCTCGCCCGCCCCGGCGGCCGGTGACGACAGAGAGCGGTTGCGAGATCGACCGCTGCCGCTACGAGATCTACCGATCGGGCTCGTGGTACAGCTCGGAACCGCGGTCCCGGTACTCGGCGGACTTCTCCTGCATGCCCGCCTTGATCGCCTCGGCGCTCTCCATCCCATGCTTCTTGGCGTAGTCCCGCACCTGCTGGGTGATCTCCATCGAACAGAACTTGGGACCGCACATCGAACAGAAGTGAGCGACCTTGGCGCCGTCGGCCGGCAGGGTCTCGTCGTGCATCTCGCGGGCGCGCACCGGATCCAGCGACAGGTTGAACTGATCCTCCCAGCGGAACTCGAAGCGCGCCTTGCTCAGCGCGTCGTCCCAGACCTGGGCTCGGGGATGCCCCTTGGCCAGGTCCGCGGCATGGGCCGCGATCTTGTAGGCGATCAGGCCGTCCTTGACGTCGTTCTTGTCGGGCAGGCCGAGATGCTCCTTGGGCGTCACGTAGCAGAGCATCGCCGTCCCGAACCAGCCGATCATCGCGGCGCCGATGGCCGAGGTGATGTGGTCGTAGCCCGGCGCCACGTCGGTGGTCAGCGGCCCGAGGGTGTAGAACGGCGCCTCGTGACAGACCTCGAGCTGCTTGTCCATGTTCTCCTTGATCAGGTGCATCGGCACGTGACCCGGCCCCTCGATCATCACCTGGCAGTCATGCTCCCAGGCCAGCTTGGTCAGCTCCCCGAGGGTCTCCAGTTCGGCGAACTGGGCCTCGTCGTTGGCGTCGGCGATCGAACCGGGCCGGAGTCCGTCACCCAGCGAGAAGCTGACGTCGTAAGCCGCCATGATCTCGCAGATCTCCTCGAAGTGGGTGTAGAGGAAGCTCTCCTGGTGATGGGCCAGGCACCACTTGGCCATGATCGAGCCGCCGCGGGAGACGATGCCGGTGACCCGCTTGGCGGTCAGCGGCACGTAGGGCAAACGCACCCCGGCGTGAATGGTGAAGTAGTCGACCCCCTGCTCCGCCTGCTCGATCAGCGTGTCCCGGTAGAGTTCCCAGGTCAGGTCCTCGGGCGCACCGCCGACCTTCTCCAGCGCCTGGTAGATCGGCACGGTTCCGATCGGCACCGGCGAATTGCGCAGGATCCACTCCCGGGTCTCGTGAATGTTCTTTCCGGTGGAAAGGTCCATCACCGTGTCGGCGCCCCAGTGCGCCGCCCAGACCATCTTCTCGACCTCTTCCTCAATGCTCGAGCTGACCGCGGAGTTCCCGATGTTGGCGTTGATCTTCACCAGGAAGTTGCGGCCGATGATCATCGGCTCCGATTCGGGATGATTGATGTTGGCCGGGATGATCGCCCGCCCCTGAGCTACCTCGTCCCGCACGTACTCCGGGTTCATCCCCTCACGGATGGCGATGAACTCCATCTCGGGAGTGACCTCGCCGCGGCGGGCGTAGTGCATCTGGGTTACCCGGGCTCCGGGCTTCGCGCGCATCGGCTTGCGCGATCCGGTGAAGCGGATCTCCGCGGTCGCCGGGTCGGCCTCGCGTTCCCGCCGGTACGCCGAGCTGGGACCGTCCAGGAGTTCCACGTCCCCCCGGCCGGCGATCCAGTCATGCCGCCGCGCCGGCAGACCGCGATGCAGGTCGATCTCCTCGTCGGGGTCGCCGTAGGGACCGCTGGTGTCGTAGACACGCACCGGCTCGTTGGGCGCCGTCAACGGGATCTCCCGCATCGGCACCCGCATCCCGTTCCCCTGGTAGATCCGGCGGCCCACCGGCCGCGACGCACGCACCTGCTTCATCGGAACTCCTCATCCCGACGGGGGGCGGACCGCGGACGTGCGAACCGCAACTGCGGAGGATCGGGAGGCTTCCGTGCGCCGGCATTACCCGGATCAGGTTCGGCGGTCGGCGGCGTCTCCGCCCTCTCAGCCCGGCCGTCCCGAGCTCCCGCAAGATTCCCCGTGGAGCGCCAAGTCTCGCATAACGGACTCCCGATGCCAAATCTCCCGGGGGCCCCGAGCCCGCCGGGTGTCACTGGGCGGCGGGCGCCGCGACGCTCCGTGTCGGCTCGCTTTCCGGGCTTTCCGCGGATGGGCCCTGTTTCGCGTTTTCCGCCACATCTGGCGGTTCTTCCGCCGGATCGCGCTAAGGCCCCCCCGGCGCGTGGTTTAGGGCGGCCGATCACCCCCGGGCATGACGGTTCCGAAACGAAGTGCGAGCCCGCCGATCCTGGCACGAGGGCTGCACTATCAGGGGGGTGCGAAAGCAGCCACTGAGCGCCCTCCTCCTCCCACTCCCAGCGCGCCGCCCATCCCGGGCGGCGCGTTTTTTTTCGGCCGACTTTTTGAATGCGCTGACCCCACCCCACCCTCGATCGACGTACGATAGTGAAGAACAAGGGCGCCCGGAACGTCCGCACTTACCGCTTCGAGGGGGAACACATGCGAAACATCGCACTTGCCGTCGCCGTGCTGCTCGGCGCCGGAACGACGCCGCTTTCCGCCGAGGTCCTGCGCCAGACCACCGACACCAAGCGCAGCACCCTGGCCCGCTGGTCGCATTCCATCGTCGCCGACGGTTCGACGGTCTACCAGGTCACGACCGGGAACCCCTTCGGCAACAACCCGGACCACAGCCCGCAAGTCGAGGTCCGAGACGCGGCCACCGGAAACGGCACGCCGTTTCTATTCCTCCCCGAGGGCTTCATCGCCGTCTCGGTGACCGGCGACGGGACCGGCGTGGCGTTCACCAGCTACGGCAATCCGACCGGCCAGAACCCGGACGAGAGCGCCGAACTGTTCTTCTCCCAGAGCGACGGCAGCGGCGTGGTCCAGTTGACCTCGACCCCGCTGCCCACCGGCGTGACCCTGGAGGAGATCATCGTCTCCGGTTCCGGCAACCGGGTGCTGTTCAAGGCGGACTTCGACCCCCTGGGCACCAACGCCGGCCGGCTGATGCAGCTGTTCGTCGTCGACACCGACGGCAACAACCTGCGGCAGCTGACCCACTCGGGCATCGAGCCCTTCTCTCCGGATATCAGCGACGACGGCAACCGCATCGTCTACTTCAGCGATGAGGATCCCCTCGCGGCCAACGCCGACGGACGCGCCGAGGTCTTCGCCATCGACGCCGACGGCACCAACCTACGCCAGTTGACCGCGTCGGCGAGCTACGACTCGTACCTCTCGCGCATCTCGGGAGACGGGGACACCGTGATCTTCCTCAGCCGCGAGGACTTTGCCGGCGGGAACGCGGGCAACGTGGATCAACTGTTTGCCATCGACTGGAGCGGCGGTCCGATCACCCAGGTTCTTGCGGACGCCGACCGCAAACGGGGCCAGATCTCGATCACCGACGACGGCTCGACGGTGGCCTACCTCAGCGCCAAGGTCGACGCGACGCAGAACCCGGGAGGCGTGCTCTACCTGTGGACCGCCGGCATCGACGGCAGCAGCGAAACCGCCCTGGTCGATGCCAGCGGGGGTTACCTGGAGTTTCCGGAGATCTCCGGCAATGGGAGCCGGATCGCGTTCCGCAACCGGTTCTTCTCGGTTCCCGGCGGCGACAATCCGGACGAGGGGCGGGAACTGTTTGCCATCGACACGAGCGGCAACCCGGCGGTTCAGCTGACCACCCTTCCCGCCGACAGCGACGGCTGCAGCTACACACTGTTGGCCGAGGGCCCGGCGCTGACGCCCGACGGAACCCGCATGGTCTTCGTCTGCAACCAGGACATCTACCGCCAGCAGACCGACGGCAGCGACCTGGTCAAGCTGACCAACGACGCCGACGTCAACCTGCTGCCCGCCGCCGGCGTGCCGGATATCAGCGCCGACGGCCAGACCGTGGTCTACCACGAGCTGGATAACGGCACGATCTACAACGTCTATGCCGTCGACGCCGACGGCACGAACCGGCGACGGCTGAACCCGGACTCCACCGTGCAGAACATCGTCTATCACCCGATCATCTCCGATGACGGCAGCACGGTGGTATTCGAGGCCTGCTACGGCTTCTCCTTCCCGCCGACCTCGGGCTGTGAGCTCTACAGCGTGGCCCCCGACGGCAGCGGGCTGACCCAGATGACCGACTCCGGAGTGACCCAGTACAAGCTCGCGCGCATCGACGAGAGCGGAACCTGGGTTACCTATCAGTCCGAGGAAACCGGCACCCGGGTCGCCTACCGGGTCCGCACCGACGGCACCGGCCAGGAGGCGGTCAGCGTGGGAGAAGGGCGAGAGCCGGATATCGACGCCAGCGGCAACCGCATCGTCTTCGATTCCCGGGCGGACCCCCTCGGCACCAACGCCGACGGCAACTCGGAGATTTTCCTGCGGGACTATGCCGCCGGCACGTTGACCCAACTGACCGACACCGTGGAGGGGGACAACCTGGGCGCGCGGATCAGCCGGGACGGCAACGTGGTGTTCTTCGATTCGTCCACGCCGTTCTTCGAGCCGAACCCCCAGGGCGTTCGCGATGTCTATCGCCTGGTCATCGCCGGCGGCGATCTGCAGCGCGTCGGCGGCCTGCGCCGGGCCGGCGCCGCCTTCAACTTCACCTGGGAGTACCGGGACTTCGTGCAGCCCGACGCCACGGGCCAACGGGTCCTGTTCGGAGAGGAGGGAGACTTCTCCGAGGAAAACCAGGACGGCGGCGCCGAGTTCTGGCTCGCCGACTTCGGCGTCGATCCTGCGATCGATGTCAGCAAGACCGCGCCGACGGTCTTCTCCTGGGAGCCGATGCCCAGCGCCATTCGCTACGACGCCATACGCGGCAACGTCGCCGATCTGGCGGCGAGCGGCGGCAACGTCGACCTGGGCAACGTGGTCTGCCTGGAGGACGAGTCCCCCGACGCCGACACCGAGGGCTTCGGCGATAGCGAACCACCGGTAGGCACCGTTTACTTCTACCTGTTCCGCGGCACCCAGGGCGCCGGCGACGGGCCGGGCTCCTACGGCAACGCGTCGGACGGGAGCGAACGGCTCGCCAGCGGCGGAGACTGCAACCCTTAGGCGCCGCGCAGCATGAGATGGCCCCGAAACACCGGCGTTCGCGGAGCGAGGGGGCACACATGTCGAAACGGAACATCGCCTTGCTGGCGGGGACCCTCTGTCTGCTGGCCGGCGCGGCCCAGGCTCAGGTGTTGAAGCAGGTCACCGACTCACGGATCAGCGAGGTGGTGTACCGCCCGTCGATCGTGGCCGACGGCTCGACGGTCTGGCAGATCACCACCGGCGACCCCTTCGCCCAGAACTCGCTTCACGCGCGGCAGATCGAGATCCGGGACACCGGAACCGGCAGCGGCATGCCCTACCTGTCGCTGCCCGAGGGGGTGGTCGCGCTCTCGGTGAGCGACAACGGAACCCAGGTCGCCTTCGTGAGCTACGCCGACCCGACGGGCGGCAACCACGACGAGAGCCTGGAGGTCTTCATCGGCGCAAGCAACGGGACCGGTATCGTCCAGCTCACCGACTTCGACGCGCCGCCCTATGAACAGATCGACTCGGTACACCTCTCCGGCTCCGGCAACCGCCTGCTGTTCGTCGGCGATGTCGATCCGCTGGGAACCAACCCGGACACCCGCGCCCACCTGTTCATCATCGACACCGACGGCTCCAACCTGCGTCAGCTGGCGGCCATGCCGACCTTCGGCCTGCCCGTCGCCGCGATCAGCGACGACGGTACCCGCATCGTCTTCGTCAGCGACAAGGACCTGACCGGCCAGAACCCGGACGAGGACCTCGAAGTGTTCGCCATCGAGCACGACGGCAGCAACCTGCGTCAGCTCACCAACTCGGCGACCTTCGAGAGCTTCGACCCGGCCATCTCCGGCGACGGCTCGACCATCGTCTTCACCACCAACGACGATCTCACCGGAGGCAACCCGGCCAACGTCCTGAAGATCTACAAGATGGACTGGGACGGCACGAACCTGACCCAGGTATTCTCCGACGGCTCGTCCCGCTTCGAGCCCGCCATCAGCGACGATGCTCAAACGCTGGCCTACGTCAGCGGCAGGCCCGACCCGGTCGAAAACCCGGACAGTGTCTTTCAGGTCTGGACCTCGGGCATCGACGGCAGTAACGAGAGCAACCTGACCGGTGCGCCCGCGGGGTCGAGCTACTCCTATAGCTGGGTAACCCTCTCGGGCGACGGCAGTCAGGCCGCCTGGATCCAGCGCCGGGGCAATCTGGGCAACAATCCGGACGAAGGAGCGGAACTCTATGCGGTGAGCACCTCGAGCGGAACGGTGACTCAGCTGACCGAGCTTCCCCTGCCGTCCGACGCCTGCGAGGACCGGATCCCCGGCGGCGGGGCGATCACGCCGGACGGCTCACACATCGTCTACGTGTGCAACTTCGATGTCTTCCGGATTCAGGCCGACGGCACCGACCGGCTGCAGCTGACCACCATCGGAAGCGACGGCCTCGGCGCGGCGCGAGCCCCCGATATCAGCGCCGACGGGCAGACCATCGTGTTCGACGAGAGTGGTTCCGGCCCGATCGACGACAACGTCTACGCCATCGACGCCGACGGCACCAACCGGCGGCGGCTCAACCCCGAACCCTTCCCGGGCAACGACAACCAGTCGTTTCATCCGGTGGTCGCCGACGACGGCAGCAAGGTCGTGTTCCAGGCATGCTTCGGCTTCCCCGGGTTTCCGGTCTCCCTGGGCTGCGACCTGTGGAGCGTCGACCCGGACGGATCGAACCTGGCCAAGATGACGTCGTTGATCACCGGCGACTTTCTGCTGCCCCGGATCGACGGCGACGGGACCTGGGCCACCTACAGCGAAGGCGGCAGTGTGTTCCGGGTGCGAACCGACGGCACGAGTTCCCAGACCGTACTGGGTGGGGCGTCGTTCGATCCGGATATCGACGCATCGGGCAATCGCGTCGTCTTCGTTTCCCAGTCCGACCCGCTGGGCACCAACGCCGACGGCAACAGCGAGATCTTCCTGCGGGACTACGGCGCAGGAGGTCTCGTGACCCAGCTCACCAACACCATCGACGAACGCCACTCCAACCCGCGGATCAGCCGGGACGGGGACTTCGTGACCTTCTACTCGAGAGTCTCGTTCTTCGACCCGCTACCCGACTTCCGCAGCGACGGCTATCGACTGGAGATCGCCAGCGGACGCCTCGAACGGGTGGGTGGGCTTCGCCGCGGCGACTCCTCGCTGGGAGGTTCGGGCAGTTTCGATTTCCGGCGTTCGATGGACATCGACCAGACCGGCCGCCGGGTGCTCTACGGCGAATCGGGAGACTACGCCGGAGTCAACGGCGACTTCCGTGGCGAGTACTGGATCGCCGACTTTGGCACCCCGCCGCGGGTAACCGTCAGCAAGGCCGCGCCGACGATCTTCTCCTGGGATCCGACGCCCAGCGCCATCCGCTACGACGCTATCCGGGGCAACGTCGCGGATCTGGCCGCCAACGGCGGCACCGTCGACCTGGGCAGCGTGCTCTGCCTCGAGGACGACTCGCCGGACACGGACACCGAGCGCTTCGGCGACAGCGAGCCGCCGGTGGGCACGGTCTTCTTCTACCTGTTCCGCGGCACTCAGGGCACCGGTGATGGCCCGGGAAGCTACGGCACCGGCTCCGACGGCAGCGAACGCGTCGCGTCCGGTGGGGACTGCAGCTAGCCCCGGGCAACGGGAGGGTTCGTCGTGCGCAACAAGGCTCTGCCATGGTTTTCCCTTGCGGCGTTCCTGCTGGGCGGGTTCACCTTCGCTCAGGTGCTCGAGCAGGTCACCGAGACCCGGCTGAACGACGTGATCTACCGCCCCTCGATCGTGGCGGACGGCTCGACGGTCTGGCAGGTCACCACCGCCGACCCCTTCGGCCAGAATCCGCTGCAGGCGATGCAGATCGAGATCCGGGATACCGCGAGCGGCAGCGGCACCCCCTTCCTCTCGCTTCCGGAAGGGGTGCTGGCCGTTTCGGTCAGCGACGACGGTTTGAGCGTCGCCTTCGCCAGCTACGCCGATCCGGTCGGACAGAACGCCGACGGCAGCGCGGAGGTGTTCTTCAGCCAGAGCGACGGCAGCGGCGTGGTGCAGTTGACCGACTTCGACACCCCACCCTTCGAACCGATCGAGGGGGTGTTTCTCTCGGGCTCGGGGAATCGCATCCTGTTCTCCGGCCCGTTGGACCCCCTGGGCAGCAACCCGAACAACGATCGAAGGCTGTTCATCGTCGACGCCGACGGCGCCAACCTCCGCGACCTGGCGGCAATGCCCCCGGCGGGCCTGGTCCGCATGTCGACCAGCGACGACGGCACCCGGATCGTCTTCGCCTGTGACCAGGATCTGACCGGGCAGAACGCCGACGGATCTTTCGAAGTGTTCGCCGTCGAGCAGGACGGCAGCAACCTGCGCCAGTTGACCAACGCCCCCACCTACGCGAGCGACGCCCCGCACATCGCGGGAGACGGCAGCACGATCGTCTTCACCAGCCGGGAGGACCTGACCGGCGGCAACCCGGCGAACGCCACCAAGATCTTCCGCGTCGATTGGGACGGCAGCAACATGACCCAGATCTTCGCCGACGCCGAATCCCGCTCCGCGCCACGGATCAGCGACGATGCCCAGACCCTGGCCTTCCGCAGCAGCCGGACCGATCCGGTGGAAAACCCCAACGGAGTGAATCAGTTCTGGACCTCCCAGATCGACGGTAGCGGCGAAGCCGCGCTGACCTCGTTCAGCGAGAACTTCGGCACCAACTGGGCCACCCTCTCGGGGGACGGCAGTACCGTGGCCTGGATCCAGTACGACGGGAACCTGGGAAACAACCCGGACGAAGGCTGGGAAGTGTATTCGGTCCGCAGCGGCGCCCCGGTCCGCCAGCTCACCGAGCTGCCCCTGGGGCCCGACGACTGCATCGAGTTCACCCCCGACGGTCCGGCGATCACCCCGGACGGATCCCGTGTGGTCTACGCCTGCAGCAACGACATCTACCGCATCCAGAGCGACGGCACCGATCGCGTCCAGCTAACGACTATCGGAGACTCCGGCCTCGGCGAGGCGTTGGCGCCGGACATCAGCGCCGACGGCGGCACGATCGTTTTCGGCGACGCGTCCTTCGTGCTCCCCAGCGAGAACGTCTACGCCGTCGATGCCGACGGCAACAACCTGCGACGCCTCAACCCTGCACCGACACCCGGCCAGCGAGATCATTCGATCCACCCGGTCATCTCCGACGACGGCAGCAAGGTCGTGTTCCAGGCCTGCTGGGGCTTTCAGGGCCAGCCGTTCTCCTTCGGC
This sequence comes from uncultured Acidobacteriota bacterium, assembly GCA_964496265.1. Taxonomy (GTDB): domain Bacteria; phylum Acidobacteriota; class Polarisedimenticolia; order Polarisedimenticolales; family Polarisedimenticolaceae; genus Mor1. Next base: position 15,965 of record CAZBZH010000005.1, read on the forward strand.
TGCGATCTCTGGAGCATCGACCCCGACGGCTCGAACCTGACCAAGATGACCGCCATCGACTCCGTCGACTGGGCCCTACCGCGTATCGACGGCAGCGGCACCTGGGTGACCTACCAGTACGAAGGCATCTTCCGGGTGCGCACCGACGGCACGGGACACGAGGCGGTCAGCAGCGGCAACGGCTTCGCCCCCGACATCGACGCCGCCGGCAACCGCATCGTCTACGGCTCCCGCGAAGATCCACTGGGCACCAACCCGGACGGCAACAACGAGATCTTCCTGCGTGACTACGCCGCCGGGACCACGACCCAGTTGACCGATACCGTCGAGGGAAACAACTCGGGACCCCGTATCAGTCGAGACGGTCACTTCGTCACCTTCTACTCCACGACTCCCTATTTCGAGGCCAAGCCGCAACGGATCAGCGACGGATACCGGTTGGAGATCGCAAGCGGCAAGCTCGAGCGCATCGGCGGATTGCGGCGCGGCCCCTCCACCCTGCAGGTGACCAGCCTGGACCCTCGCCGCTTCATGGATATCGATGAGACCGGACGGCGGGTGCTCTACGGCGCCGCCGGAGACTTCTCCGGGCTCAACGGTGATTTCAAGGGGGAGCATTGGGTCGCCGACTTCGGCGCACCGAACAACATCTCGGTGAGCAAGACCGCGCCGACGGTGGCCTCATGGCGCCCCTCGCCCTCCGCGATCCGGTTCGACGCGATCCGCGGCAACGTGGCGGAGCTCGCCGCCGGCGGTGGAAGCGTCGACCTGGGCAGCGTGATCTGTCTGCAGGACAGCTCGCCGAAGGTCCACACCGAGGCGTCCGGCGACAGCGAGCCGCCGGTGGGCACGGCTTATTTCTATCTGTTTCGCGGCTCCCAGGGGGTCGACGACGGCCCCGGCTCCTACGGCACCGGGTCGGATGGCAGCGAACGGATCGCCGGCGGCGGCGACTGCAACCCCTAGCCACCCCTTGCGGCGGATCCGCACCCGGCGAGCGGCGGCACTCCGTCGTAGACTGACGCCGTGCTGATCGACACCCACACCCATCTCTGCGATCCGGTCTTCGACCCGGACCGTGCCGAGGTGCTCGAGCGAGCGGCGCAGGCCGGGGTCGGCGCCATCGTTGCCGTCAGCGAGACCGTCGATGACGCCCGCCGCAACCTGGAACTCGCTGACCAGCATCCGATACTGCGACCGGCGGCGGGGCTATACCCGACGATCCTCGACCTGGCGCAGTGCGCCGAGATGGAACGGCTGGCCCGGGATCAACGCGCGCGGCTCTGTGCCATCGGCGAGGTCGGCCTCGACTACTGGAAGGTCAAGGAAGAGGACGAGCTGGAGATCCAGCGTGAGATCTTCGGCCGCATGATCGCCCTGGCCGACGAGTTGGATCTGCCCCTCAACGTGCATTCCCGCTCGGCGGGGCGCCACGCCGTGGCGTTCCTGCTGGAGCGCGATGCCCGGCGGGTTCAGCTCCACGCCTTCGACGGCAAGCCCGCGTCGGCGTTGCCCGCGGTGGAGGCCGGGTACTTCTTCTCGGTGCCGCCGTCGATCGTCCGCTCTCGCCAGAAGCAGAAACTGGTCAAACGGCTGCCCCTCGAGTGCCTGATGCTCGAGACCGACAGTCCGGTGCTCGGCGCCGAACCGGGCACCCGCAACGAGCCCGCCGAGGTGCGGACTTCGCTACGCACCATCGCCGAATTGAAGGATCTGCCGATCGAGGCCGTGGCCGAGGCGACGGCGGCGAACACCCGGCGCCTGTACGGCGACCTCTGACCCGGATCCGGTTCGGGTAACCGGCTGGACCGACAGGCGCCGCCTACTGGGCGCGGAAACGGTGCATCGCCCGGGCGAAGGCCGCCGGCCGGCGCGTCGCCCGGTCCACGACCCCCTGTAGCCCCTCATGGTCGGGCAGATCCAGCGTCAATTGCTGGGCCAACTGCACGATGCGCCAGTCCAGCTCGCTGTCGCCGTCGCGATAGAAGCCTGCCAGACGGTCGGCGGCCGGAACGTCGCCGGCGGGGACCTCGAGGGCCACTCCGACGGTGACGCCGTAGCGCCCTTCGGTAGGCTCCTCGATCACGCTCAGCAGCCCTGCTTCCCGCAGGGCGCTGCCCCGCGACGAGGTCAACAGCACACCCGGCAGGTCGAACTCGACCCGGTTGAGCGCGGGGGTCTCGGCGGCCACCGGCTCGCTGGGAGAGAGCTCCACATCCAGGACCCAACAACGCCGGCCGGACCCCAGGGCGACCCGGGACCAGCGACGGCTATCGCTGCGGCGGTGGAGCAGCACCGTGCCCTCTTCCCCGGCGGCGATGCGCGGCTCGGGGTGGGCGTGAGGCACACCGGGAGCCTGCCAGCAGCGCACGCTCTGCCGATCGGCGCGGCCGAAGGCGTAGACCGGCGCCGCGCGTTCCTGCGCCGTGGCGAAAGCGATGCCGAGAGGAGGTGCACCGGCGTGGGGGCGCTCGATCCACGTAGCGAGTACGAGGGCGGCGACCATGCTGGTGAAAACGATGAAGACGAGTGCAGTCCGGGGGCGTGAGCGCATCGGTATCGATCCCTTCAGCCGGCTCAATACCCCTCAACCGTTAGCCTACCCGGACGTTGCTATTACGACAAGTAAACCCGTGTAAACAATGTGACGATTTGCGGACGCTCAGCCCGCGAGGTAGTCCCGGGCCCGCAGCAGGGCGCAGATCGACTTGGCGTCGTTGAGTTGGCCACCGGCGGCCAGGGCCGCAGCCTGCTCCAGCGGCATGTGTTCGACGGTTAACACCTCGTCTTCCTGCAGGTCCGACGCGGTGGCGGTCAGATCCCGGGCGAGGAACAGCCAGATCTTCTCGTCGGTGAACCCGGGAGTGGTCCAGATCCAGCCCAGCGGGATCAGCGTCTCGGCGCGAAAACCGGTCTCCTCCTCGACCTCTCGCCGGGCGCAGACCTCCGGGGCCTCCCCTCCGTCGAGCTTGCCTGCCGGGACCTCGAGCAGGTAGCCGCCGGTGGCGTAGCGGTACTGGCGCACCAGCACCACGTTGCCCTCGGCGTCCAGGGGCACCACCGCCGCGGCACCGCGGTGGTGGATCAACTCCAGCTCGACCACGTTGCCGTTGGGTATGCGCACCGTATCCACGGTCAGGTGCACCACGCTCCCGGCGTGGATCTCCTTCCGGCCCAGTCGTTCCCCGTCGCTCATGGTTTTCTCCCGCTGGATCCGGCGCCGGTATCCCGCTCCGGCGCGGCGCCCGCTATCATAGCCGCCGGAGGAGAACCCGATGTCGAAGCCGATCTACCTGGACTACAACGCGACGACGCCTTTGGCACCCGAGGCCCTGGACGCCATGACCGAGGCCCTGGGAGACGCCTGGGGAAACCCCTCCTCGAACCACGCTTACGGCCACAAGGCCCGGGCCGTGGTCGACACCGCACGGGACCAGGTGGCGGAGCTCCTCGGCGCCCAGCCCGACGAGATCGTCTTCACCGCCGGCGGCACCGAGTCGGATAACGCCGCCATCGTCGGCGTCGCCGAGGCGCTGGCCGAACGGGGCCGCCATCTGGTGATCTCCACCGTCGAGCACCCGGCGGTGGATCTGGCCTGCGGCTACCTGGAGACCCGCGGCTTCTCGGTAACCCGGGTCCCCGTCGACGGGAGGGGGGTGGTGCCCGCCGACGAGGTCATCGCGGCCTGCCGCAGGGACACGACCCTCGTCTCGATCATGCACGGCAACAACGAGACCGGCTCGATCCAGCCGGTGAGGGAGATCGGCGCGGCGGTGCGCGGCCGGGGAATCGTGTTCCACTGCGACGCGGCCCAGTCGGTGGGCAAACTGCCCACCGAGGTCGACGACCTCAACGTCAACCTGCTGACCGTGGCCGGCCACAAACTCTACGGACCCAAGGGCGTGGGCGCGCTCTACATCCGCCGGGACACCCCCTTCGCCGGCTTCCTGCGGGGCGCCGGACACGAGCGCGGACTGCGTGCGGGCACCGAGAACGTGGCCGCCATCGCCGGTCTGGGCGCGGCCTGCGAACTGGCTCGGAGAGAGCTACCCCAGCGGGAACGCCAGATGCGCGAGGTCCGCGACCGGCTGGAGAGCAACCTGCGGCGGGCGATCCCCGATCTGGTCGTACACGGCGAGGGCGCCGCGCGGCTGCCCAACACCTGCTACGCCGCCTTTCCCGGCGCCGATGCCCTGGAGACCTTGTCCCACCTCGACGGAGTCGCGACCGGCTCCGGCGCCGCGTGTCACTCGGGCAAGTCGGTACCGTCCAAGGTGCTGCGCGCGATGAAGGTGCCCGATGCGGTGGGGCGTTGCACCCTGCGCATGACCGTCGGCCGGAGCACCAGCCCCGCCGATGTCGACCGGGCGGCCGACCTGATCGCCGCCGCCGTCGGTTCCGCCCGGCAGACCGCCGTCTGAACCCACCTCGAGCGGCCACGGGCTCTCCCGTGGCCCCGATGCGCTTCTACTAGCGGGCCCGCCGAGCCAGAGACAACGCGTAGTAGTTCTTCGGGTCGGTGAACCAGTGCTCGAGTTCGAGACCGGCCTGGCCCAGCATCTCCTGCACCGATTCCTTGCGGTACTTGCAGGACACCTCGGTGTGGATCATCTCGCCGGCCTGAACGGCGACATTCATTTTGAGATCCTCGAGACGCGCCCGCTGCATGGTGCGCGCCCGCAGGTGCATCTCGATCCGCTCTTCGTCTTCGTTGAAGAATGCGACGTGTTCGAAGCCTTCGGGGTTGAAGTTGCCCTCGAGCTCGTTGTTGATCACGTTGAGGATGTTCAGGTTGAAATCGGCGGTGACGCCCCTGGAGTCGTTGTAGGCCGCCTCGAGCACCTGCTTGTCCTTGACCAGATCGGTACCCAGCAAGAGCGCGCTCTCGGAGTCGAGCAGTTGCGCGACCTCCTGCAGAAACTCGACGGCGTCCGCCCGCACCATGTTGCCGATGGTGCCGCCCAGGAACACCACCAGCCGCCGGGTGCCCTCGGGCAGGTGGGGCAGATGATGATCGAAGTCGCCGACCACCGCGTGGATGTCGATGCCGGGATAGTCGCCGGCAATATCCGCGCCGGACTGGCGGGCCATGACCTCGGAGACTTCCAGCGGAATGAAACGCTCCAGCCGGTTCCCCGCGGTGGCCGCGTCCAGCAGCATCCGGGTCTTCTTCGACGAGCCGGCGCCGAGCTCGATCAGCTCCAGCGGCCGGACGACGCGGCAGATCTCCCCGGAGCAACGCTCCAGCAGCGCCTGCTCGGTTCGGGTCTGGTAGTACTCGGGGAGTTCGGTGATCTCCTCGAACAAATCGCTACCGCGGGTATCGTAGAAGTACTTCGACGGCAGGCGTTTAGGCGTGGAGAGCAATCCTTCGCGGACCTCTGATCGCATGGCGTTCCGCCAGTGATCGCTGTCCACGAGCACATCGACTTTCATATTTTGTAAGGGCATGACGGCCAGAGCCTATCAAACCCCCGGCGCAGACCCAAATGCGGGGCATCGCGGCGGCGCTCACTGCTGAAGGCTGCTGCCGGCGGAACGACTGATAGAGTGGGCCGCTTCGAGGCATCCTTGAGTCGACACGTATCCCATGACGGCCAGGGCTCCCTGCGCCTCCGGTTCCCTTTTGACCGGCGGCTGGTGGACCTGGTCAAGACCCTGCCCAACCGCCGCTGGAACGCCGGCGAACGCTACTGGTCCGCCCCGGACAAGGACGTCGAGGCAGTGGTCGACCTGCTGCACGACGAGGGCTTCTCGTTCTGCGAGACCACCGTTCGGCTCTACGGCGAGGCCGGTGGGCGGCAGAAACTGCAGGGAACCCCGCCCTCTCCCCTGGATGATCGACAGCGCGGGCTGTTCGATGGGGCCGCGCCGGGGCGAGGTGGGAAAACTGGCGGCGCCCATGGGCCGGGGACAACTCCCGATACCGCCGACTACACTGTGGCCACGCTCAACGAACGGGCGCGGCAGGCGTTGGCCGGCTGCTTCCCGGCGCCGATCTGGCTCGTCGGTGAGATCAGCGGTTTCAACAAGTCCCGGCACAAACGCACCGTCGGCTTTCAGCTGGTGGAGAACGACCCCGACGGCCGCAATGTCTCCCAGGTCAACGCCACGCTGTTCGATGAGACCCGCAAGGAGATCGAGTTCGCCCTGGCGCGAGCCGGCAACCCGTTCCAGCTGGAAGATGAGTTGCGGGTGCGCCTGCGGGTGCGCGTCGACCTCTACGTGCCCTGGGGTTCCTACCGGGTGGTGGTCGAAGAACTGGACGTCAACTTCACCCTGGGGGAAGCGGCGCGGCGCCGGGAACTGATCCTCAAACAGCTGGCGGCCGACGGGCTGCTCGAACGCAACCGTCAAGTTCCGCTGCCCGCGGTGCCGCTGCGCATCGGCCTGATCACCAGCCTCGGCTCCGACGCCTACAACGACACCCTGCGCACCTTGCAGGAAGCGGGACACGGATTTGCCGTCACGGTCCACGGCGCCCGGGTCCAGGGGCACGCCACCGAGTCCTCGATCCTCAACGCCCTCGACTGGTTCCGCGCCCGGGAGGAACAGTTCGACGTGATCCTGATCTGCCGCGGCGGCGGATCGCGCACCGACCTGGCCTGGTTCGATTCGGAGAAGCTCGGCCGGGCGGTCGCCCACTATCCCCTGCCGGTCGTCGTCGGCGTCGGCCACGAACAGGATCAATCGGTACTCGACGCCGTGGCCCGCAGCCGCAAGACGCCGACCGCGGCGGCGGCGTTCATCGTCGAGCAGGTCACCGACTTCCTCAGCGCCGTTGAGCAACGGGCCGAGGCCGTGTTCTTGCGAGCGAGCCAGGCGATCGCCCGGGAGGAAGATCTGGGGCGCGAGCGTGGCCTGCGTATCGGCCGCGCTACCCGGCTGCTGCTGGAGCAGGCGCGCAGGGATATCGTCCAGCGGCGGGACCGCATCGGGCGGGGCGCCGAGTCCTACGTGACCCGGGAGCGGCGGGAGCTCCTGCGCCACGCCGCTTCGATTCCGCGGATCACCGCGAGCTACAGCAGCCGGGCCCAGGCTGCGCTGGACGCGGCGGCACGCCAGCTCTCCCAGGCTTCCCGTCGAGACCTCGAGCAGGCCCGCAAACGGGTCGACGGACTGGCCGCGGATCTGGACCCGGTGAGCGCACGCTACCTGCGCCGGGAGAGCGAACGCGGGGACAACCGTGCGGCCAGACTCCGATCGGTGGACCCGCGCCGGGTGGTGGAACGGGGCTACGCGATCTTGCGAAGCAACACGGGACAGGTGATCACCGAGGCGGCGGCCGCGCCGTCCGGAGCCGAGCTTCAGGCCGAACTGCGGCAAGGTACACTGCGCTTGCGATCGGAGGGTGTCCTGGAAGACACCCCGATGAGCGCCACGGAGGGCGCCGGTGGCGGCGCCGCGGAGGGCGCCGGTGGCGGCGCCGCGGAAGGAACAGACGAGTAGATGAGCGAGTCCAAGGACATGCGCTACGGCGAGGCCGCGGCGCGACTGGAAGAGATCCTGAAGAAGATCGAAGAGGGTGAGGTCGATATCGACGAGCTCTCGGGGCTGGTCCGCGAAGCGGCGGGCCTGGTCCACCTCTGCCGCGACAAGATCCGCTCGGCGGAGCTGCAGGTCAAGACCATCACCGAGCAGCTCGAACGGGAAGAGATCGACGGCGAGGAATCCCCCTCGGCATGATCGCCTCGAAGATCGACGGCCGGCTGGTCATGGCGCCCATGACCCGGGGAACCGATCTGCCCTTCCGCCGGCTGATCGCCGAGCGGAGCGCCGAGGTCTGCGTCGGTGAGATGGCCTTCGCCCACAAGGTGAACAAGGGCTCCAAAGCAGAGCTGGCGCTGTTACGCCGGCACCCGGATGAAAAGACCTTCGGCGTGCAGCTCGCCGGCAAGCACGCTGATGCGCTGTCGGAAGCGGCGCGGATCGCCGTCGACCGGGGCGCCGACTACATCGACATCAACCTCGGCTGCCCCATCGACGAGGCGACCCGCCGGGGTTTCGGCGCGGCGCTGCTGCAGCGTGCGGGCCGGGTCGGCAAGCTGGTCGAGGCGATGACCTCGGCCGTCGATGTGCCGATCACCGTCAAGCTGCGCCTCGGCTGGTCGTCGGAGAAGCCGACTTTTGTCAAGGTCGCCCGCGCCGCCCAGGAAGGGGGCGCCGCCGCGGTCGCCCTGCACGGCCGTAGCCGGGCGCAGCGCTACCGCCGCCCCGCCGACTGGTCCGCGGTCAAGCAGCTGGTCGAGGAGCTGAGCGTGCCGGTGATCGGCAACGGCGACATCCTCACCTGGCGGGACGCCAAGGCGCGGCTCGAGGAGACCGGCTGCGCCGCGGTGATGATCGGCCGCTGGGGTCTGGCCAAACCCTGGATCTTCCGGGAGTTCGCCGAGGAGCGGGACATCCTGCCGACCCCCGAGGAACGGCTGACGATGCTCAAGCGCTACGTCGAACTCTGTTTCGAGCTGCACGGCGACGACGAACGGGGCCGGGAGCGGGTGCGCCGCTTCGTGGTGTTTCACCAGGACTTCTTCCGCCGCTACCGCCACGGCGCCGGGCTCGAGGCGGTCAACTCCGACGATCCCCGGGAGTGGGGCGAGGAGCCCCGGGACGAACTGGAGTCCTGGCTCTGCCGCGCCGACCAACCCGCCGTCGAGGCGCTCTGCCGCTGGCTGGTGGATGGCGAGGATCCGGTGCCGCCGCCGCCCGAGGAACCGGACGCCCCCCGGGCGGTCAAAGTGGCGGCCTCGGGCTAGGCCGTCTTGCCGGCTTGCGCGGCTAAGGATTGCAGGCCGGCTCGGATTCCGGCCCGAGCCGGTCCGAAACCCGGCCCCAGCGGCCTCCGGCCTCCCCCTCCGCTCGCTGCTAGAGTAGAGGCATGCGTCAAGGAGATGTGATGAGCAAGTCCCGTGCGGCCCTGGCCTGTCTGGCCGTCCTGACCCTCTGTATCGCCGGTTGCGGCTCGGGAGAGCCGGGCAAGAGCGCCTTCGCCGATGACCCGGCCCCGTCGACTCCGGCACCCCAGCCCGGGTCCGGCTCCCAGGCCCAGCCGTCGGCCCAGCCCCAGGCGGACGCGGCTTCCCGGGGCGGCGGCTCCGGCTCCCGCACCCTGGAGATCCCCGGCGAGGAGAAGCTCCCCGACGGCCACCCGCCGATCGGTAGCCAGAGCGGCAGCGGCATGGACATCAGCGTCCAGGCCCCCGGTAGCGGCATGGCGCTGCGCTGGGACATCCCCGCCGGCTGGGAGCAGGTCGAACCGGCCTCCTCGATGCGCTACGCCCAGTACAAGGTTCCCGGACCCGGCGGCGACGGAGAATGCGTCGTGTTCTACTTCGGCCCCGGCCAGGGGGGCGACCCGCAGGCCAACGCCGTGCGCTGGGCCCAGCAGTTCAGCCAACCCGACGGCTCCGACCCGGTCCAGGCGATGAGCGTCGACCGGCTCGAAGGGGGCAAGGTCGACGCCCTGGTGGTCCGCACCCGCGGCACCTACTCCGGCGGCATGGCGATGATGGGCTCGACCCAGAGCCTGGAGAACTACGCGCTCCTCGGCGGCATCGCCCGGGGCGCCGACGCCTTCTGGTTCTACAAGTTCACCGGCCCCGCGGCGACGGTGGACGCCAACGAGGCGGCGTTCGAGTCGATGATGCGCTCGGTGCACATCCCGGGACCGTCGAGC